>JAEWEH010000010.1 GCA_023389535.1 Pseudomonadota bacterium | reverse complement strand
CGCATACCAATACACCCACACCGGTTCGGCCGCCTGCCGCGCCGACATGCGGCGTATGGCCTTGGCCACCCAGTTCCAGTCGATGCGCGGCTGGCGCAATTCGGCCCGCACCTGCCAGGCATGGTTATAGTCGCTAAGCCGTGCATTGCCCGACCGGCGGTACCAGCCCGCCGCATTCGATTCGACATTCAGCGCGGCCACCAAACCGAATTGGCTCCAGACCCACTCCAGGTTGGCCTTGGGGATGGCTTTGGCCCATTGCGCGTCGATGTAGGCGGCGCTGGCCTCGCGATCCTTGCCATAGGCCAGCCGCGACAAGGCGATGGTGACCAGCTCGGTGTCCGTGCGCGACTTGGGCGCCGAACGGCCATTCAGCCACTTGCGCGGATCTTTCATCAAGGCCGCGTACTGCACCATGTCGGATGCATCGAACATGACCGCCGCCAGGCGTTGCGCATTGCCCGTCTTGCTGGTTTCTAGGGTTTCGCGCAGCAAGGGTTCCAGTTCCTTCCAGCCGACTATCCTGCTGCTTTCAAACTCGTCCAGCATGGTCCAGCAAGAACGATTCGGTTCGAACACCTGCATGGCCTGGGCGGCGCTGACCTTCTGCCCGGTCATGTGCTTGGCCATCAGCATCGAACATGCTTCGTGCGCATCGACGTTGACGACCTCGCCCAGGCTGACGGCGCGGGCATAATCCCCCGCGCGCGTCGCCGCCACGATCCAGTCGCCCTTCAGGCGGTCGGGCAGGTAGCCGTCGGTATGCCGCTGCAGGAAGTCCTGGATCTGCGCATCCGGTACCGGCTGTGTGCTGTCCCAGAGCTTCTGGCGCAACAACCAGTATTCCGCGTAGGACCCCAGCAACGGATCGGACTTGGCGACCGGCAACAGGCCCTCCAATTCCGTCCAGCGTTTCTTCTGCATGGCGACGCGTGCGTCGACGACTGCCTGCCGGGACACCGGCGGCGTCACCAGCGTCAGGGTTTCGTCTGGCGCCGCCGGCTTGGACAACAGCCCCCCGGTTTGCAGCGATGCCAGTTGTACCGCGTCCTGGGCCTGCATTCCGGAGGGCGTAACGGGCGCCAATGACGTGGGCGCAGCCGCTGCCGCCGGCGCGGGGACCATGTTGGCGGAATTGGCCGGCTTTTCGGCGCCGGCGCAACCGGACAAACCCAGCGCCAGAGCCAGCCCCACGCTGGTTCCCGTGCGCCGCAATGGGGCAAGGGCAGAAATATTCGGGTTTTTCTGATACCGTTGTCTATTGCTTAACATCGTTACTTGATCCAGTAAACTTCGCCCATGAATAACAATCCAGAGAATAACGCAGCGCCACTGCGTACGCGACTGAAGCAGCTGCGCGCGGCCCAGAACCCCGTCGAACGCAACCGGGGCGCGCTGCTGATCAGGGGCCGCTTGTACACCTGGCTGGCCACCACCCGCACGCGGCTGCGCGAGGCGGGCAAGCCGGTGCCCGAAAATATCGCTGCCTTCTGGTCCATGGAAGACGAGCCGCAATTGCAGCCCCTGCTGCAGCAATGGGTTGAAGAAGAAGGATACCGCGTATCCCTGCCTGTCGTCACGGCCCCGAACGCGCCGCTGGAGTTCCGGTTGTGGTCGCCCGGCGCGCCGCTACGCCAGGGCGCCTATGGCATACAGGAACCGGTGGGCGAACCCGCCCCGTTGCCCGACCTGGTGCTGGTGCCCACGCTGGGCTATACCCGTCGCGGCGATCGCGTCGGCTACGGCAAGGGCTACTACGACCGAACGCTTGCCGCCCTGAAGCAGCGCGGCCATGCCTTTACCAGCATAGGCATTGCCTGGGCCACCGGCGACCTGACTGGCGTGCCGCACACCCCCGCCCCGCACGATGTCCCCCTGGATTCCATCCTGACCGACAAAGGCTGGGCCGTACCGGCCCCAGTCCTGGCTTAACGCTTCGACCACTTCGCACGCATGCGGCGGCAGTTCCCGCCGCCGGTGTGGCGCCTTGCAGCGGGCCTTGCCGGCCTGACCTCGGGCGCGGCATTCAGGCGTGGTGCGCTCGAACTTACTCCGCCCGAGCGAGGCTTGCGCTTGGGGCCTGCGTTGAATGCACGCGCAATTGCCGCCAGATCGCCATAGTGACCTCGGCGTTATTGAGCGTATAAAAGTGCAGTCCCGGCGCACCCTGATCCAGCAGGCTTTGCGACAAGCCGGCAATGAAATCCACACCGAAAGCCTTGATCGACGCCTTGTCGTCGCCGAAATCCGCCAGGCGCAAGCGCAGCCAACGCGGGATTTCGGCGCCGCACATATTGGAAAAGCGCGACAACTGCGCGTAGTTCGTAATGGGCATGATACCCGGTACGATGGGGATATCCAGCCCCCTGCCGCGTACGCGTTCGACGAAATCGAAATAAGCGTCCGCATTGAAGAAATATTGCGTGATGGCACTGTTGGCGCCGGCCTGCACCTTGGCCACGAAATGGTCCAGGTCGGCAGCGGCACTGAGTGCCTGGGGATGCATTTCGGGGTAGGCCGCCACTTCGATGTGGAACCAATCGCCGCTGTGCTGGCGTATGAAAGCCACCAAGTCGCTGGCGTAGTGCAATTCCCCGGGGTCGCCCCCCATGCCGGAAGGCAAATCACCGCGCAATGCCACGATGCGCCGTATGCCCTGACTGCGGTAAGCGTCCAGGATATCGCCCAGTACCGCGCGCGTTGATCCTATGCATGACAAGTGCGGCGCGGCATCGCAGCCCAGATTCTGCAACAAGCGCACCGTGTCCGCCGTGCCCGTACGGGTCGAGCCGCCGGCGCCGAAGGTAACGCTGACATACGCCGGGTGCAGCGCCAAAAGCTGCTTGGCCGAACGCACCAGTTTCTCTTGTGCCGCGATATCGCGCGGCGGAAAAAATTCCAGACTGATCGCCTGTTGACTACTCATGAAACCAATAACCTCGATAAAAGGCCCGATACGATGCTATACACC
>JAEWEH010000397.1 GCA_023389535.1 Pseudomonadota bacterium | reverse complement strand
GCATTGCCTTGGCCTGCGATCTGGTGATCGCCGCGCGCTCGGCAAGCTTCGTATTGTCCTTTTCCAGATTGGGTCTCATTCCCGATGCAGGTGCAACCTATCTGCTGCCCAGGCTGGTCGGCGAGGCGCGGGCCATGGGCATTGCGCTATTGGGCGATAGGATCAGCGCCGAAGAAGCCGCATCGGTGGGAATGATCTGGCGTCAAATCGATGACGATGATCTACCTTCATACGCGCAGCAGATCGCCCACAGACTGGCGCAGGGGCCGACATTGGGCCTAAGCATGATCAAACGGGCAATCAAATCTTCGTCCGCCAACTCGTTTGAAGACCAGTTGGAGCTGGAAAGAAGCTGCCAAAGGCAATGTGGCTTCAGTGACGACTACCGCGAGGGCGTCATGGCATTCATTGAAAAGCGTGAACCTGACTACAAGGGGCGGTGACATGCCACGTGCGCCTGAAATCTCGCCCCTTGATGTCCTGCGAAGCTACCCGTCCCACGGCGGCACCTTATGGGGTCTGCTGGAAAGCCGCTCCGCGATGCGGGCCGACCAGACTTTCCTAGTTTACGAAGGGAAAGAAGTCAACTGGCGGGAATTCCGGGAAAAAGTCGAGCAGACCATCCACTTGCTTCGCACGCATGGTGTCGCGCCTGGAGAACGAGTCGCGTTCATGGCAGGAAATAGCGCCGACTATGTAGCCATCGTCTTTGCAACGATGGCTACGGGGGCGATCTTCGTGCCCGTGAACCCGGACTTGAAACCGGCCGAGGCAGAATACATCATCAATCACGCGCGGCCGGCTGTAGTATTTGCATCGGATGACGCCGTCAGGACCTTGCAGCAGACATCCGTATCGCGGGCGATGGGCATCCAGACCCTGATCTTAAGCGGGGACCTGGAAAAGTCGCTGGCAAATCATGCAGGCAGTTCGACACCAAAATCCGTCAGCAACGAACGGCCAAAGGGGGTTAATCCGAACGATACGGGGCTGATCCTTTACACCTCCGGAACCACCGGCTTTCCGAAGGGTGTCATGCATAGCCAACGGAGTATTGTCATGGCGGGCGAATATTCAGTAGAGCGCCTGCATCTGCAACCAGGCGACCGCATGCTGTGCGTGCTGCCGTTTTTCCACATCAACGCGCTGATTTATTCCTTGATGGGCGCCGCGGCCGCCGGGGCATGCCTGATCATCGCGCCCCGATTCAGTGCGTCCGGCTTCTGGAAACTGGCAACCGATACCGGCGCCACCCAGGTCAACATTATCGCGGCCGTGGGCCGCATACTGATGCGGCGGCCCAGGTCAGAATTCGTGCGGGACCACAAGATCAGCAAGCTTTATGGCGCACCCATCACGCCGGATATTTATAGCGCCTTCCAGGACGAATTCGGCATACCGACCTTGATAGAAGGCTATGGCCTGACCGAAACGCCCTGTGTATGCAGCAACCCCTATTCAGGGCCGCAGCGGGTAGGCAGCATAGGCATCCCCACCCTGCATCCCGATCCGCAAATGCCCCATGCGCGCATGCGCATCGTTGACTCTACCGGGCGGGATGTCGATCAGGGCGCCATAGGCGAACTGATTGTCAACAGTCCCATCGTGATGCAGGGATATTATCGAGACCCGCAAGCCACACAGGGCGTTCTGAAAGACGGCTGGTTCCACACGGGGGACCTGGTCAAGCAAGAAAGCGACGGCTACTACACCTTCATCGCCCGCCAGAAGGACATCATCCGGCGGCGTGGCGAAAATATATCGGGCGCCGAGCTGGATGACATTGTGAATCGGCATCCCGACATACACGCTGCGGCGGCGATTCCCGTGGAGTCCGACCTGGGCGAAGACGAGATCTTGATCGTAGCGGTCAAGCGCCCCCAAACGTCACTGACGGAGCCGGCCCTGCGCGCCTGGTGCGAGCAACAACTGAGCAAGGCCAAGCTTCCGCGCTTTATCGTTTTCGTCGACGAACTTCCGTACACCCCCAGCCATCGCGTCGCCAAGTTTCAATTGCGTAACGATGCTTCCCTGAAACAGCGAGCCATAGAATTCATCGAGTAGCAAAGGCGGTCCCATGTAATCAAAGACCTACAGATGAGCAACGGAAATGCTCACACCCCAACCAAAGGAGATGTCATGAAGAGACGATCTATTATTTCGCTAGCGCTGGGCTGTGGTGTTCTGTCCGCAGCAGGGCTTAGTCCAGTGGCGCACGCGGCTGACGATTTCCCGAACCATCCCATACGTATGATCGTGGGCTACCCTGTTGGCGGAAATGTCGATATTGTCGCCCGGATCATCGCGGATGAGCTGGGAAAATCCTTGGGGCAGTCCGTAGTGGTTGAAAACCGCGCCGGAGCAAGCGGCCAGATTGCCGCCGCGTCGGTCGCTCAGGCTGCGCCTGACGGTTACACCATATTCTTGGGCGCCTCGCCGGAACTGGCTATCGCCCATGCGTTGAAGAAGAAACTGCCATACGACGCGCAGAAGGACTTCCAGCCGCTTAGCCTGGCCACGGTGATTCCCTTCGCATTGGTCGTCAACCCGCAGGTGCCTGCAACCAACATGCAGGAATTTGAAGCATACGCCAAAGCCCACCCTGGCAGTCTTAACTACGCCTCTTTTGGCAACGGCTCGTCCAATCACCTGTTCGCCGAGCTCTTCAAATCCAAGTCCGGCCTTAACATGACGCATGTACCATACAAAGGCGGTGGGCCGGCCATGACCGACCTGCTGGGCGGACAAGTGCAGGTGGAATTCGAAAGCCTGGGCGTTGTGCTGCCCCATGTGAAGGCCGGCAAGCTGCGCGCCATTGCACTGGCCATGCCGGAACGTTCGCCGCTGGCGCCGCAGCTTCCGACCATGGCCGAAGTTGGACTATCCGGCCTGGAGGGCGGCACCTGGAACGGCTTCGTCGGCCCTGCCGGTATGCCGGCGCCCGTTGTCAAAAAACTTAGCGCCGCGCTTAACGACGCCATCAAGTCGCCTTCGGTCAGCAAAATGCTGCTGGAAAAAGGCCTGACACCATCGGCATCGACCCCTAAGGAGTTTGCCGATTTCATCTCCTCGGAAGTCGAGCGCTGGAAATCCGTCGCCGACGCCGCGGGCATACGCGTCGACTAGGGCATTTATGAACGGGCGGGCCGTCTCTTATCCGAGACGATCTCGCCGTTCTGCATGACCAACTGCAGTTTCCGAACGTTGTTGATATCGTCCAGGGGGTTCGCCCCGACAACGATAAGGTCGGCCACCTTGCCCACTTCGATAGTGCCAAGCTCATCCCCCACGCCGCATATGGCGGCGCCATGCCGGGTGGCGGCAACCAGCGTCTGCCAGGGCATAGCGCCATGGCGCGTCCATAAGCCCATTTCCAGCAGAGCAGCATCCTTCAGCGGCCGGATGTCCGAACCCAGCGCCATCTTGACGCCCGCCTTCACGGCCTTGGCGAACCACTCGGTATGGGTTTCGCTGGCGGCTTCGGCTCGGCAGCACAAAGCATGCGACATGCCGCGTTGCTGCGTCCACAGGCTTTCCCACTTGTTCTTGGCCTGGCCCGGCGTCAGATGGCTGATGGCCAGCGTGGGCACCAGCCACACATCATGCTTCAGCAGCAGTTCTATGCATTCATCGTCCATGATGTAGCCATGTTCGATGCTGTGCGCGCCCAGGGTAATGGCCGCTTTCACCGCCTGCGGGTTGGTGGCGTGCGCCATGACCTTGAAGCCGCGCAGTTTGCAGATGTCGAACGCCGCCTTGATCTCGTCATCCAGCAGAAAAGACTGGGTGTGCAGATCCCACGAAGGCCCTAGGATGCCGCCGGACAGATTAAGCTTGATATGGTCGACACCGTTCTTGATGCCTTCCCGTATGGCTTGCACGAAGCCATAGGGGCCGTCGCACTCGCGCGCATGCCCGGATGTCAGGAAATGCCCGCCCGTAGTCGTCAAAAAATATCCGCTAGCGAACAGCCGCGGGCCGATGAATTGCCCAGCCTCGAAACTGCGCCGCCATGCCACATCCATATAGTCGTGGGCGCCCGCGCAGCGGAAACCCACGATGCCCGAATCCATCAGTGCGGATTGCAGACGATGGCCAAACAGGGTGACTTGGTCAGGTAGCGGCATTTCCGCAAGCGAATGGTAATCTGGATGGATGTGTACATCCCATAGTCCGGGCAGCAGGTAGGCACCCTTCAGGTCAATGACCCGGTCTTCCGGGCCGGCTGATATGCTGCCGTTGGGGGCAATCTGGCGAATCCGCTTGTCTTCGACCACGACGGTCGTGTCGGACTTCAGGTCGGGATGCACGCAATCAATAACAGTGGCATTGACGATCAGGGTACGCATCATATCCTCGGGTAGGTCGAGCGGGTGGTTGCGCGATGGCGTCCACGTTGGTAGGCAGGCGTCAGAAGCGGCGGATAGAAAATGGTGCCAGTTCTGCCGGGTCGGCCCGTCCGCTGATTGCGCGTGCAAGCAGCCGGCCGGTATTGGAAGAACCGGTCAAACCCAGGTGGCCGTGCCCAAAGGCGCACCACAAACCCGGCGCATCCGGCACCGGGCCCAGTACAGGCAAAGAATCCGGCAGGCAAGGACGCAAGCCCATCCACAAAGAAAAGTCGTCTGCCTTCAGCCCATCCAGGCCCTGTTGGGCGTGCTCCTTCAGTAGCATTGCCCGACGCTTGTTCATGGGGCGGTCGATACTGCCAAATTCAACAGTGCCGGCAATGCGCAGTTGCCCGTCCATAGGATTCATAAACACTTTCCGGTCCGCCAGCACCACGACGCGCGATAGCTGGATACCGGGCTGCGGTATTTGCACATGGTAGCCACGCTGGGCCTCAAGCGGCACCTTCCAGCCTAGGCCCTGAAGCAGCCGACGCGAACCCATCCCAGCGCTGATGACGACATGTTCGCTTGCGCCGCTCCAGTTGCCATCCGTATAGCGCCATCCCTGCCCGACGCGCGTCAAGGCTTGCACTTTGGCCTGCACGAAGGACACGCCCTGGCGCTGCAGGTCAGCAGCGATCGCTCGTGCGTATTGGTAGGGTTGCGCGATCCAGGTGTCTTCCGGCAAGAAAAGGCCAGCCTTGTAGCGGTTGCTGACCGCGGGCTCGAGCGCTTGGATTCCAGCGGCATCCAGCTTTTCGAACCGTTGCCCGAAAGCGTTCTTCAGCGCCCAGGAACCCGCATCTTTGCTTAGAGCTTGATCGTCCGGATAGATGTGTAGCTGGCCGGTTTCCTTGATCAGCTGCGAGCAACCGACTTCCCTCGCCAGTTCGCGATGCTGGCGCACCGCATCAGAAAGCAGAAAGCTTAGCGCCTGAGCGATTTGCTGCACTTTGTCCGGCTGTGCCGAGGCGGCGAAACGCATGAACCAGGGCAGGGCAGGCAGCCAGTAGTAGAAGGGCACATGCAAGGGGCTGGAACTGTCCAGCAGCATTGACAGCGTCTGTTTCAGCACGCCGGGCATCGCCAGGGGAGCGACGGAACCTGCGGATAGCGCGCCCGCATTGCCAAATGAACATTGCGACCCGGGAGGTTCCGGATCGATGACCGTGACGGTGTAACCCGCCTTTTTCAGGGAATACGCTGTACAGAGGCCGACAATGCCCGCCCCGACCACCGCAATGGAGTTCTTCTGGGGTCCGCAACTCATGCCGTAGCAGCCTCGCTGACATAACGAGTCACCAAAAAGGCCTCCAAACCTTCAGGCCCGCCTTCGCGTCCGTCGCCGCTCTCCTTCACGCCTCCAAAAGGCGTTTCGGGATAGGCCGCCGTCACATGGTTGAAGGCGACGACGCCGACATCCAGCCCCTCTGCTATCTGGGCGGCCCGGCTCATGGAGTCAGTAAAGGCATAGGCCGCAAGTCCATGGGGAAGCCGGTTCGCTTCGGTCAGCACGTCGTCCAGACGAGTAAACGGAGCGATAGGCGCGAGCGGGCCAAAAGGTTCTTCATTCATGATCTGTGCATCGCTGTCCACATCCGTCAGAACGGTGGGCGCCCAGAAGTAGCCCTTTTCACCGATGCGGTGCCCGCCGGCCAGCACCGAGGCGCCGCGCCGCCGGGCGTCGTCCACGAATCGTTCCATGGCTTCGATGCGCCGGCCATTGGCCAATGGACCCATATCGGTGGCCTGGTCGCGGCCGTCGCCCACTTTCATGGACTGTGCGATCTCGGCCAGTGCCTGCGAGAATTCCCGATAGACGCCTTCCTGGACGAAAAAGCGCGTCGGGGCCACGCATACTTGGCCCGCATTGCGGTAGAACTTCCCGCCGGCCGCTGTGTGGGCTGCGAGGACGGGATCCGCATCGTCCATCACGATGACGGGCGCATGCCCGCCCAGTTCCAAAGTGCATCGCTGCAGCCGGTTGGACGCCAGGCGCGCCAGATGCTTACCCACCGGAATGGAGCCGGTAAAAGACACTTTGCGGATAACCTCGGAATCCATCAAATAGCTGGAAATGGTGGGCGGATCCCCGAAGACCAGATTGACCACTCCGGGGGGAATGCCGGCGTCATGGCAAGCCTGTACGGTCAGGATGGCCGTGGCCGGGGTTTCTTCCGACGCCTTCAGTATGCAAGTGCAGCCCGCCGCCAGGGCCATGGCGATCTTCCGCGAGGGCACCAGGCCGGGAAAATTCCATGGCGACAGGCCCAGCGAGGGGCCGATCGGATGCTTGAACACCATTTGCCGATGGCCCGGCGTGCGCGCAGGAATGATTCTTCCGTAAGCGCGCTTCCCCTCCTCCGCGCAATAGGAAAAAATATCCGCCGCATAGCGCAGTTCGGCCGCGGCCTCCTTGATGCTCTTGCCTTGCTCCAGGCATAGGACTCGGGAAATGTGCGGGATCCGTTCGATCAGCAGTCGGGCGACTTTATGCAGCAATTCGCCCCGTTCTTCGGCAGACAGCCGCCGCCAGTGCTGGAACGACCGCGCCGATGAACTCAGCGCCTGGTCCAGATGAGCGGGAGTGGCGCAGGGCAGCATGCCGAGCGTTTCCTCGGTAGCGGGATTGATCACGGCAATCGCGTCCGCCATGGAACCCGAGACGGTCTCGCCGTCAATCCACATTTGCAGCTGCGGGTAATCGCTCATCGATCGGCTCCGGCCGCAGTGGGGCATTGCGTCGCGCTCGCTTGCTGCGATTTGGCGATCATCTCCGAATGCGGATAGTAGGGCGGGAAGGGGCCGATGGCAGCCATATCGACCTCGATCAACGCCGGCCCCTTGGTTTTCAAGGCGGTTTCCACCGTTGCGCCGAAGCGGTCGGCCTGCGTGACCCGCCAGCCCGGCATCCCCGCCACTTTGGCCAGCTCCATCAGCTCCGCTCCGGCCAGGTCGACGAACCGGTGGCGGCCCTCGAACATCGCGGCCTGCATGTGCTTGATGACGCCATATCCCTTGTCGTTCATGACGATGAACACGATATCCAGCTGTTCCTGGACAGCCGTCCACAGCTCGGCGAGGTTGAAGTAAAAGCCTCCGTCGCCGGTAAGCACGATCACCTTGCTTCCGCCGGCGCCCAGCGCCGCGCCCATCGCCAGCTGCACCCCCTGGCCGAGGCCGGAGCTTGCCGGATAGATGTTTTCGCGCGGCGAATACATGGGAAACAGGCGGTAGCCCCACGTGCTATTGCTCAGCGTGATGTCGCGCGCGAAGATCGCATCCCGGGGCATGGCGGCGCGCAGTTGATCGGGGAAGCTTTCATAGGGCCCCAGGCTCTTCGCGAATTCACGCTGCGCCTGTACCTTCACCGCCTTGACCTGCTCGATGAACGCCGGGTCGATCTCCATCCGGCCTTGAATGCGGCGGAGCAGGCCGGAAAGCACGGCGGCGCTTTCCCCGCAGACAAAGTGCCGAGTGGGGTAGGTGCGTCCGTCGGCGCGTGGCTCGATGTCGATCTGGACCAGATTGGCAGGCATCTTCACCTTCATGTCCAGTGTTTCCGCGCTGCGGATGCCAGAGCCCACCACCAGCATCAGGTCCACATCCTGATAAAGCGCTTCGACCGCGGGCGCGCCCACCCCGTTGAGCGATCCGAAGTTCATGGGGTGCTCTTCCGATATGACGCCGCGGCCGCCCCAGCTGGTAATCAGCCCGAACCCCATGTCCACCAGGGTCGCAACTTCGGCGCTGGCGGAAAGTCCTCCTCTGCCCACGCGCAGCATCGGCTTCTTCGCGCGCAGGACCAGTTCGGCGAGCCTGTCGATGTCCACTTCGGCGGGCTGCTGCACCGGCGGCGTGGGCACGCGGAACTCTTCGGGCGCATAGCGGCGATGCGCTTGCGAACGCTGGATGTCGATGGGGATCTCAACGCTTACCGGGCCGCAAGGCGCCGTCAATGCAATGAGTATGGCCTGCTTCAGGATGGGCAGCGCCTCTTGGGCGGAACGGATGCGGAAGGCAGCCTTCGAGACCGCTCGCAACATGCCGAGCTGATCCGGCATGTCATGGACCGTGCCCTGATTCCTGTCCACATAGGCGGTCAGTGTTTGCCCGGTGACATGCAGCATGGGCGTATTGGCGAACTGGGCTTCCACCAACCCTGGCACAGTGTTGGCCGCGCCCGGCCCTGTGCTGCTTACGACCGCGCCCAGCCTGCCGCTGACCCTGGCATACCCGTCGGCCATATGGGATGCGCCCGTTTCGCCCCGGGTCATCACCATGCGCAATTCCTTGCGCTTGGCGATGCCGTCCATCATCGGTAAATTATGTACGGAGATGATGCCAAACACGGTCTGCACGCCGTTGTAATACAGGCAGTCGGCAACAAGCTCCCCCACCGTGTAAGAAACAGAACCACTCATGTCTATCCTTCAATAATGAATTGCCATCGCGGCGCCTGCCGCGTGTTCTTGCCGAATATGCCCGCCTTGCTTCACCCGATGCGGCAGCACGTCAACTGTCCAGTTTCACCTTGGCTTCATCGGCGACGTCCTGCCACCGCTTGGTTTCTTCAGTGATGAAGGCCGCAAACTCGTCGGGGGAGCTCGTGGTGGGCGTGATCCCCTTTCTTCCGAGCTGGGATTGAACCGTCTCCGATTTCGCCGCTGCCCGAATGGCCTGATTGAGCTTCTCCGTGACGTCCGGCGGGATACCCTTGGGCGCCGCAAAGCCCGTCCACGTCCCGCCCGTCAACTGCGGAAAACCGAGCTCCGACATGGTCGGCACATTGGGCGCCAGCGGCGACCTGTCCTGCGACGTGACGGCCAGCACCTTCAGCTTTCCAGCCTGGACCATGGGCAGGACCACACCAATATTCTCGAACATCATCTGTACCCGGCCCGCCGCCAATTCCGTCAAGCCGGCACTGCTGCCCTTGTACGGCACATGCTGTATGTCGATGCCCAAGGTGCTCTTGAACAACTCGCCGAAAAGATGGTTGGATGAGCCCAGCCCGAACGACGCATAGTTCATCGTACCCGGCTTGCTCTTGGCAAGATCGATCAACTCCTTCAGGGAATTAGCCTGCAGGTCGGGGCTGACCACCAAGGCGAACGATATAAGAGATGCAAGCGTGATGGGCTGCATATCCTTCTGGACGTCATATTCCAGATGCCGGCCCAGGCTTTTGGCAATGGCCATTTCCGGCGATGCGCCAAGGAAAATCGTGTAGCCGTCCGGGGCGGCCCGTGCCACACCTGTCGCGGCGATCTGACCGCTGGCGCCTGGCCGGTTTTCCACCACAACCGGCTGGCCCAGGTCCTTAGCCATCTCTTCCGCCATGATCCGCGAAATGATGTCGATGTTTCCGCCTGGCGGGTAGCCGGCGATCAAGCGGATGGGTCGATTGGGAAAGTCCGCCTGCGCAACCGCGGTACACGAAGCCGACATCAATGCCAGGCACAGCAGTCGTCGAATAAAGCCAGATAAGTTCATGTCGTCCACCTTTTTCTAATTAGGAAACTTTGCTGCGGGGAAACAAAGCTTAAGGGGCGGGCCATAAGGTGTCGATGGTATGACGGCTTGTCGAAACATGCGATACTAAAAGTTATACCCCTTCGGATAAACATGAATATTCGACAGCTCAGGGCCTTTTGCCTGCTTATGGAAACTGGGACGATGTCCGAGTCGGCGCGTGTGCTAGGAGTGTCCCAGCCGGCGATTTCGAAGTCCATACGCTTGCTCGAAGACGGCCTCCAGTTGCGCTTATTCAAAAGGATAGGGGACAGGCTGTACCCCAGTATGGAAGCGCAACGCCTCTACCCCAACGTCCGGCGCATATTCGACGAAATCCACATTACCGGCGAGCTGGCGAAAAAGCTGCGCACGGCCGAAGTCGGCACGATCAAAGTCGCGGCCACCTATGCCATCACCGCCGCCTTGTTGACCGAGGCCATCCAGAGCTTTCATCAGCGGCGCCCGCTCATCGACCTGCAGTTGATGTCGCTGACTCCGCAACAAGTCGTTGACCGTGTCGCTGATAGAGAATTCGATGTGGGTTTTTTGCACGAGCCCGTCAGCAGGCCGGAAATCGAGCACATTCCCTTATGCGATATAGATATTGTGTGCGCGCTGCCCAGCAACCACAGATTGTCGGACAAAGACTTCATCGGCCCGGCGGACTTGGCCAATGAAACGGTCATTTCTTTCGGCGGCGAAGCCTATGCCGGAAAGATACTGCGCGAGCGCGCCGAAGATGCCGGCGTTCCTTGGAAGACATCCATCGTCGTGAATCAGACTTCCGTCGCCATTGCGATGGCGTCGGCGGGCATAGGCGTCGCCGTGGTGGACTCCATCGCCTTGAGCAAGCTGAATGGCCAAGAGGTCAATATCAAACCTTTTCGCCCCGCGGTCACATTGCGCTTGATTGCGATTTTCCCGTCCAGCCGGCCCTATTCGCCTTTGTGCGAGCAATTCGTGCAGACCGTTGCGCAAGTCGTGGCGCAGAATGCCGCCTTATGTTCCGGTTTTCATCGGCTTTGCACGGAGAAGGCAGATAAAATGCGGGAATAGCGGCGCCACGAAGCCTGTACGCCTCAATCGGACACCATGCGTAATTGGAATGTTCCCCCCGCAGTTTAGCCGGCATGGGGGTAGGGCGATTGCTGGCCTTTTCCACCCATACCCAAGTAGCAGTTGCGATTGCGTTAAGAATGTCTGGCCGATCCGCATCTCGCGTCCATATCGCTCCAGCGGGTCGCGATGCCGGCGCCACTACTCATCAAACAACCCCCTCGCGGCGCAGCGATTCGATTTCATCCGCAGAAAAGTTCAGTTGCGACAATATATCGTTCGTGTCTTCCC
>JAEWEH010000396.1 GCA_023389535.1 Pseudomonadota bacterium | reverse complement strand
TGACTTTCACGTCTTGCATGAGGGTCAGCAGTTGCCGCTCCAGATCGGGCAGGGTGCTGATTTTTTGGGACAGATCGGCGATTTCCTTTTTGACCGCGGTGATCTGCCTGTCCAGCACTTGCATGGTGGGATGGGCTTCGGTGTACAAGGCAGCTTGTTCCCGGCGCTTTTGTTCCAGGGTGAACAATTGCGATTTCAGCTGGACCGAGGTATTCAAGGACAAGGTGCCTTCCGTGCCCAGGTCGAACGTGCCGTGTTTGTCGCGGAAAGCGGTGTAGCGGTCGGAGGCCTTGTCCATCTTGGCTTTCAGCTCGGGCAGGAAGTCATCCAGAAAGGCCAGCGACTTTTCCGCTTCGGCGGCCTTGCGTTCGATATTCTGATCGACATAGGCCTGGCCGACGGCGTTCAGGATGTTTGTGATGCGCCGTGGGTCGGTGCCGCCCATGACGACCGACAGCACGCCTGATTGCTTGCCTTTTTCAGAGACTTCCAGCGCGCCTTGCAGGCGTTTGATCATCGAGATGCGCGATTGGCGCGCCACGATGAAGCGAGCGCCCGGCTTTGCGTCCAGGGCGGCAATCCGGATGCTGGCGGCCGCGCCTTGCAGTTCGAACGGAACCAGTTCGCCCACCTTGCCTTGCGCCAGTTCCGATTCGTCCGGTCCATGCAAGGTATAGCCTTGGTCGGCGGTGGCGATCAAGGTCAGGGGCGTGCCCTCCAGTTCGGCAGGCATGTTCAGTTGATCCAGCTTGATGGATTCCGTGCCCCATACATAACCGTCCAGGCCCGGGAAGCCGGGATCCGATAGCGTGGTGGCACGGGAAGCCATCCACCGCCCGATCAAAGGCAGGTAGTCGGGCCGGGCGCTCAGGTGCAGCCGCAGCTTGTCCACAGCGCCGCCTATGACCAGTCGGGACCGAAGGATTTCGATTTCCGCCGACGCAGGCGATTGGGCGTTGAACAAGGCGGCCATTTCATTGAGCGCATTGCCCGTCGGTCCGTCGCCTTGTTCGATCTGGATCAGGCTGTCGGCCTGGTACACGGGTTGCGCCAGAAAGGCGTATAAGGCGCCGAAGAACAGAACGACGGCGGTGATGCCGGCGATCAGCCATCGGGCTTCGAGCACGATGTCGAGCAGGCCGAGCAGGTCGAGGTCGTCCCGGTCTTGTTGTTCGGCAAGGCTGGGTTGCATGTCTTGTGCAGTGGGGGTCATTGGTGTTGTGTCTCTATCCGATCTGGCGGATGCGTTGTGCCCATTGATCGACGCCGCGCTCGATGGCGGCATGCGCTTGTTCGAAGGCGTCGCGTGGCTTGCGGTAAGGGTCGGCGACATCGAACCGCTGGCCGCCCGGCTGCTCGCCCAGGCAGCGGATCTTGCCGCGCGCCAAGGGGTAACGTGCGGCCAGTTCCTGTTTCTGGTCATCCTCCATCACCAGGATCAGGTCGGCCTGGGTGCACATGGCGCCGGTGATCTGCCGGGCGCGATGTGCCGATAGATCCACGCCATGCCGCTGCGCGATCTCTTGCGCGGTGGCGTCGGCGGGGCGGCCGACCAGCGCGGCCAGGCCGGCCGAATGAACAGCCTTGTCGGGGAAGCGCTGTTTGAGCAGCGCTTCGGCCACGGGGCTGCGGCAGATGTTGCCTATGCATACGAGCAGGATGCTGTGCATGGTCATGATGGCCTTACTTCGTCGTGTTGCGGGTATTGATGAACAGCGAGTTGTAGCTGGGCAGCAGGTTGCTGATGAAGCGGTTCCATCGCACGACCGGCGCCGGGTCCACATACACGACGTCCCTGGGCTGCAGCTGAAAGTCGTTGGCCAGCACGAAGGCGGCGGGCGAACCGGCGTCCAGGTGGTAGATCTCGGGCAGCGCGTCTTCGCCGCCCAGGTCGACCGGCAGTTTGCGCACGACGTAGATCTGGCTGGGCGCCGCGGTCCAGGGGTTGGGCCCGCCGGCTTCGCCCAGGGCTTCGGTCAGCGACAGGCGCCCGTCATGCAGCGGCATCGTCCGCGGCGTCCAGACCTCGCCCATGATGAAGACTTGGGACTCGACCTGGTTGCGTACGCGCAGCAGGTCGCCGCCGGCCAGCAGGATGCGGTTGGGATTCACGCCCTGGCGGGTCAGCAGGGGCAGGTTGATGCGTATGGTTTTTTCATTGCGGGTCAGGGAAATCGACGAACGATCGGCTTCGTCGCTGAAACCGCCCGCGCGATTGATGGCTTCGGGCAGCGTCATGGGGATATCGTCCAACGTCTGCAAGCCCGGCAGGCGCACTTCCCCATCCACGTAGATGCGGCCATTGCGATAGGCCTGGACCCGCACGGTGACCTGGGGATCTTGCACATATTTGGACAAGCGCCGCGTCAACAGCTCGCGCGCTTCGTTTTCGGTCAGCCCGGCGATCTTGATCGGGCCGATGAAGGGAAACTGTATGGTGCCGTCGGGGTTGACGTTATAGCCGTTGCCGACGTCGGCCTGGCTGGTCGAGCCCATGCTGCGGTTGGACGTGGCCGGTGTCAGGCCCAGTTCCGGGTGGCCCCACACCACAATATTGACGACGTCGCTGCGTCCGATCCGGTAGGCCTTGCCTTCCCCGAACAGTTGCTTGATGTCTTTGCCGATGCCCTTACCCGACGCTTTGCGTTGTTCGGCAATCAATGTCGGGGTGATGGGAGTCAGCGTGCCGGCGGGTGCGGCATCTTCAGCGGTCTTGCTGTACGAGCTGTCTGCGCCCATGCGCATGCCGGGCGTCAGCGCGCAGGCGGACAACAGCCAGGCGATGGCCAGGCTTGCAAGCACCGGCCGCATTCTTCTGATCGCGGAAGTAAGGTGTGCCGGGGTAGAAATCGTCATCAAAGTGTGTGCTTGAAAGTCTTGATTGAAAGGAACGGACGCGGCCGCCGGCGCCATAGCGAGGCGATCGACAATAGCTACCGCAGTGCCGATGCATGGCGACATCGGACATGGTGGGGCGGCGCCCCGTGGCAACCAGTGTTTTAGGCGTCGCGCGGCATGGCCGTCGACGGGTGATAGATCAGGCCAGCTCTATACGGTCGTGGCCGACCTTGACGGATTGCTGCCGGCCCAATAGGTCCAGCAGGACGATGACGCGTTTGGATGACACGGCCTGCACCAGGCCTTCCAGGCTGGTCAGCCCTTCATCGGTAAGCCGCACGCGCTGGCCGGGCTGGATGGCGCTTGACGCATGTAGCTCGGCAAGCTTGCGTGGGTCCTCGTATTCCCGGATAGCGTCCAGTTGGGAGTCGGACAAGGTGGCCAGTACATTGCCGAAAGACACCATGGTGCTGATGCCGCGCGTCGAGCGTAGCGTGGCAAGCGACTGCTGGCTGCGGGACGGTTTGACAAAAAGGTAGCGCGGGAACATCGGTTCTTCGTTGTGCTTGGCGGACTCTTCCGCCGCCCTGGGCTTCACGCTGCGGTACATGGGCAGGTAGGTTTCAAAACCCTGCCGTTCAGCATGGGTCCGTGCCACGGTTTCCTGGCCCGGTTTTGTGTAGGCCACGAACCAGGCAAGCGGCTCATGGTGCACTGGCGGGGGCGCCGCAGGCTTATCGCCTGGTCGTTCACTTAGCACTGCTGTTCTCCTTTCGTGTGTAGCAGCTCCGCCAAAAGGAGGATGCGGAGCGGTAGCCAATGTATCATCGGCCTAGGCCGCACCTGTAACAAACCGCTATGATTTACAACCTAAAAGCCCGGCTGCCGCGCCACGCACGGTTTCTACGTTTTTTCAATTAATTTTTTTTTTTGTGACAGGAAGGTGAACCCGTTCAAGAGAAACTGTTACGGGAAACCGATGCCTGCGTAGAGCGCGTTGTGACGATTTTGTATGTTTTTCGGTTGAATAGAAACTACATGTCAGTTTGTGAAAAGAACATGTCATTTATTTATCAAACGGAATGAGGCGCGACCTGATTCATGAGTTGCGTATTGTTGCGCACGATAGGCTTTGGTAGCTACGAAGGCTTAACAATTCAGGTCCGAAATTCCTTGCTCATTTTCTACGAAAAACGTCTAAATATTTCAGCTGTGTTAAACGGTAAATCGACTTTCATACCACCTCAGGTTAAGGCGTAGGGGGCGCAGACAACGCGCACTGCACGTGGTGTATTGCCATAATGGTTGACTTATTCTTATAAGTGGTTAACAATCAGTTAGACCATTTCGCCGTTCGCGCGGCGTGCCTTGATAGTCAACCTGTGTCGTTGGGGACGTTCAAGGAGCAGCCCCGTTACTACGGCTTTCCTTTCCCCATTGTTACGCTCGGCAGATCGCGATAACTACCCTCCGCATACTGCCCTAACGCTCTGCCATTTCCGCCCGATAGCTGCTGAACGGGCTTTATTTATAGGTGGTTCAAATGGGATTTACCGCAATAGAGAAAGTATTGGCGCGCACCAGCGGCCGGCCCAATGTCCGGGCCGGAGACGTGGTGCATCCTGACCCCGATATGGTGATGATCCACGACGGCGTGATCAGGGAAATCAAGATAAAAATGGACGAAATCGGCATCAACCGAATTCGTGATCCCGATAAGCTGATGATGGTTACGGATCACGAGGTGGTGTACGGGAACCAGCGCTCCGCAGATAAAGGCGTGTTCAACCGCAAGGCGGCGGCCGAATGGAAAGCGGGGCAGTTCTACGACGCAGGCAGAGGTGGGCACGGCCACATTTTTCCGATGGAACAAGGCATGGTGCTGCCGGGTATGTTCTATTTCGATAATGACACCCATGCCACCAATGCCGGTGCCGTTGGCGCTTTTGGACTGCGGGTCGGCAGCGAGATTGCCCGGGTGCTGGCCACTGGCACGACATGGGTGCAAGTTCCTAAAACGGTCAAGCTGGAACTGAAGGGGCGCTTGCGCAATGGTGTGCAGGCGCGCGATATCGGTTTCTACTTCGCGCGTTTGGTCAAAAGCGGGGAACTTCCCATCGACTTGGATTATCGGGTGCTGGAATATGCGGGTGATCTGGACCAGTTCAGTCTGGGCGCCAGGGTTGCACTATGCAGCACGCCGACGGAAATGCGGGCGGCCGGCGTCTTCATTCCACCCAGTGATGAAATCCTTGCTTACTGCAAGGCGCAAGCCAAAAAGCCATTCGAACCAGTCTATAGTGACCCGGACGCTGAATACGAGTCCTGCCATGTCCTGGACCTGAACGCGGTGGAACCACAGGTTTCCCGCCCGGGGAACGTCGGAAACGCGGTCGATGTAAGCGACGTGGTCGGAACCGAAATCAGTCATGCCTTTATCGGCTCTTGCGGCTCGGGCATGTATAGCGATCTGTTGGCCGCCGCCAGTGTGCTCAAGGGCAAGAAAGTGGCATCCGGCGCTCGCCTGATTATTGTCCCGGGTTCCGAGCAGTCGATGAAGCGCATGACTGAAGAAGGATTGATGCAGATATTCCTCGAGGCAGGCGCCATGGTGATGCCAGCCGGTTGCGGGCCCTGTAACGACGCGGTGGTTGGCCCGGTCGGGGCCGGCGAAGTGTCCATCTCCACCGCAACCAACAACAACATAGGGCGGTTTGGCTCGAACGAAGCCAGCCTTTATTTGGGCAGCCCACTGACGGTGGCGGCCTCGGCAGTGACGGGGAAGATTTCGGATGTTCGCAATGTGTCGCTGGACGCGGCGTTATTCGATCGTATGGAGGCAGCTTATGTCATCTGATTTTGAGTGGTCCCTGCGTGGCCGTTGCTATAAGTTGGGCGACAACGTGCCGCACCCCGGTGGAGTCATCCCTTTGTCATTGATCACAGCCAGAGAAACAGACCCAAAGATTCTAATCCCGAAACTGTTCTCCGAGACCGACCCGGGCTTTTCAACGCGCTGTCGGCCAGGCGACTTGATCATCACTGGCAAGAATTTCGGCATGGGGGTGAAGTCCAACGGCTATATCGCCATGGCAGCCCTCGGGCTGGGCCTGCTTTGTGAAACCATGTCGG
>JAEWEH010000285.1 GCA_023389535.1 Pseudomonadota bacterium | reverse complement strand
TCGCATCCGGGCGGCGCCTTGGGGCGCAGGCTGTTGACGACAGTACGCGACGTCATGCGCGAAGGCACGGCGCTGCCGGTTGTCCATGCCGACACTTCGATGCCCGAAGCCTTGGCCGAAATGTCCGCCAAAGGCATGGGCATGACCATCGTGGTCGATGCGGCCAAGTCGCCCATAGGCATATTCACGGATGGCGACCTGCGCCGGCTGATCGGGCGCCGCGGCGACATTCGCGAATTGACAGTGGCTGACGGCATGAGCCGCAACCCCAAAGTCATAGGCCCCGGCGCACTGGCGATCGAGGCCGCCACGCAAATGGACGCCGGCCGTCTGAACCAAATGATCGTCGTGGACGATACCGGGCTATTATTAGGCGCTTTACATATGCATGACCTGCTCGCAGCCAAAGTGATATGAATATGAATCCACCCCGCCCGGCGCATCCCGCCGAGGCGCTCATTCTTGCCAAAGTGGCGCCCGCCACGCTGGAGCGGGTGCGGCAATTGCGGCTCATGGCCTTTGATGTCGATGGCGTGCTGACCGATGGCCGCCTCTGGTATGGCGAAAACGGCGAAATGATGAAGGGCTTCCACGTGCTGGACGGCCACGGCCTGCATCTGATGCGTGAAAGCGGCATCCATGTGGCGCTGATCACCGGACGGCAGGGCCCTATCGTTGCGCGGCGTGCAGCTGAACTGGGCATCGCCCTGGTGCGTCAGGGCGTGCGCGACAAGGCCGGCGCCATCGCCACGCTGGCGCAGGAATACGGCCTGACACTGGCCGAAATCGGTTACATGGGTGATGACATCATCGACCTGCCCGCCTTGCAGCGCGTGGGCTTTGCGGCCAGCGTGCCGGAAGCGCCGGCGTATATCACGCAGGTCGCGCACTGGGTGGCATCGCGTTCCGGCGGCATGGGTGCCGTGCGCGAATGCTGCGATCTTATCCTGGCCGCCCAGGGCAAGCTGGGCGCCTTCTTCAACCCCAGCGCTGCGCGCATGGGTGGCGCCATACAGTAACCGCTTATGAAAGAACGCGCGCCCGCCCTTATCGCCATCCTGCTGCTGTTCGCGCTGGTCGTGGGCACCTGGCTGGCGGCCGATTACACGCAAAGGTCCATCGCCATCGACCCGCCGCGCCGCGTTACCCATGAACCGGATTCCTGGGCGTCCGACTTCGTCATGGTGCGTACCGATGCCGACGGCGTGGCCATCAACCGCCTCGAGGGCGTCCATATGCTGCATTTCCCCGACGATGATTCGTACGAAATCACCGCGGCCAAAGCCATAGGACAGCAGCCCGGATCCCCGATCACCATCGGGACTTCACGGGTCGCCATCATGGACCAGGGCGGCGACCGCATCGTCATGAAAGGCGATGCCCACGTGCATCGCATGCCCGATCCGGACAACGTCGCGCTCGACGTCAAGAGCGAACAACTTACCCTAATGCCGGACCAGGACCTGGTCTTTACTGATTTACCCGCCCTGGTGGTCAACGGCAAGTCGACCATGAACGGCACAGGCATGCGTTACGATAATAAAACCCGGCAGCTCCAGGTTTTTTCAGCCGCCGACGTCAAGATATCCGGCGAAGAATCCCGGCCTAACCGCAGCAACCAATCAGGCACGAAAGAAAAATGATACGACAAAGCCCCACCGCTATTGCCGCATGGCTGGCAGCCCTGGCGCTGGCCTTCGCCGCCGTCCCGTCGCAGGCACAGCCTGCGGCGGCCAAGCAACCCGCCGCCGCCAAAGCCGGCACAGCCCAACAACCCGCCAGCAAGAATGACGCAAGCAGCGAGAAGCCGGCGGAAGAGCCCGATACGCTGATTTTGTCCGACACGCTGAATTACGACGACATCAAGAAGGAAAGCGTCTTCACGGGCAATGTCATCATGACACGCGGTTTGATGACCTTGCATTCCGACAAGCTGATCATGCGCGAGGATGCCGAAGGCTTTCAATACGGCACGGCCACGGTCGAACCCGGAAAGCTCGTGCACATCCGCCAGGAAAACCCGGAGAAATTCGAAGTCATCGAAGCCCAGGGCCTGCGCGGCGAATACGACGGCAAGAAGGAAGAGCTCGAAATGATAGGCCAGGCGGTCGTCACCCGCTATGTCTGTGGCAAGCCTTTTGACAACATCAAGGGCGAGCGGGTCATCTACAAACAGAAGACCGACACCTACCAGGCCTACGGCGGCCCGAATTCAGCGGCCAGCGGCGGGCGCGTCCGGTCGTTGGCCCAGCCGCGCGCCAAGGCGGATGCCGCCGCGGCCGAATGCCAGAAGAAATCCGCCCAGCCCTGATGGCCGGGCCTGCTGCACCTTAGTACACACATTATGTCTTATTCCCCCCCGCCACAAGCTGGCGACAGCAGTCCGGCCGCCAGCGCCACGGCAGGCAGTTTGCGGGCGACCGGCCTGCGCAAGACCTACGGCAAGCGCACCGTCGTCCAGGATGTTTCCTTATCCGTTGACAGTGGCGAGGTCGTTGGCCTGCTGGGCCCCAATGGCGCCGGCAAAACCACCAGTTTCTACATGATCGTGGGCATCATCCCCACAGACGCCGGCCGTATCGAAATCGACGACACGCCCATCACCAGCATGCCGATGCACAAGCGGGCACGGCTGGGCCTGTCCTATCTTCCGCAGGACGCATCGGTCTTCCGGCGCCTGACGGTCGAAGAAAACATACGCGCGGTGCTTGAACTGCAACTCGATGAAAAGGGCTCGCCGCTTTCCTCGGCGCGTATAGGCCAATTGCTGGAATCGCTGATCGATGAACTGCAAATCGGGCACATCAGGCGCAACACGGCCATCTCGCTATCGGGGGGCGAGCGCCGGCGCGTTGAAATCGCACGGGCCCTGGCCACCCGGCCGCGCTTCATCCTGCTGGACGAACCCTTCGCGGGCGTGGACCCCATCGCCGTCATCGAGATCCAGCGCATTGTCCACTTCCTGAAAAGCCGCAATATCGGCGTGCTGATCACCGACCACAACGTGCGTGAAACCCTGGGCATCTGCGACCGCGCCTACATCATCAGCGAAGGCAAGGTGCTGACCAACGGCCACCCCAGCGAAATCATCGACAACGAAGCGGTACGCAAAGTCTATCTGGGCAAGAACTTCCGGATGTAACAGGCCGGAAAGCCACGCACCGTATTTATGGCGGACTCAATCGCTGCAGCTACCGGGCGTCGGCGCCATCTGCGCCCTTGACGCCGCCAACAGGCTGCGGCCTGATATCCCCTGCACTGCGCCACCAGCAAAAACCGTCCGCGAGGCGCTGCGAAGGCGGATAACGGCGCGTATTGCAGCCGATCCGGGGCCCGGACAGCGCCTGCGCCAAACGGCTACCGGCCGCCGCAGCCGTCCCCGCCTCCGCGCCTTCAACCCCTGCGCGGCACGTATTTTCCGGCCTTCGTTTCAGCGTTTCTTTGATCTGGCGCACTTGATTTACCGGCCATAATCTATACACTGAAACCATGACACCCACTTTACAAGGAGACCCCACCACTGTCTGACAGCGCATCCTGCGCAATTATCTTTTCTTCAGCAAGGAGAGCCCAATATGAACCTGAGCATTACTGGTCGTCATCTGGAAATCACCCCAGCCATACGTGAATATGTCATGAACAAAATGTCGCGTGTCGCGCGGCACTTCGACAATGTCATCGACACACAGGTCATACTCTCGATAGAACGTTTGAAACACACCGCCGAGGTCACCATGCGCCTGCGCGGCAAAGATATCCACTGCGAGGCCATAGACGAAAACCTCTATGCCGCCATTGACCTGCTGGCAGATAAAATCGACCGCCAGGTCATCAAGTACAAATCCAAAATGCAGGATTACGCTACCACCGAGCCGGTCAAGCGACAGGCAATTCCCGCCGCTGAATAAACGCTCGTAACCGGTCTACTGGCTACGGCAGGCATGCGCCTGTCCCGCAAGCACAGGTACACTGGCAATCGGCCCCAATCGCATGGTGTGGTTGGGGCTTTAGTTTGTGTAAGTCTATATGTCGGCCGTAAAGCCCATATAATAAGCTTATGAACCTAATGTCGCGTATTCTGCCTCTTTCGAACATTGTGCTCGACCTGGCCGCCACCAGTAAAAAGCGCGCATTCGAACAAGCCGGCCTGCTTTTCGAAAATCACCACGGCATAGCCCGCACCGCTGTCTTCCAAAGCTTGATTGCGCGGGAGCGCCTGGGCTCCACAGCCTTGGGGCACCATGTTGCCGTGCCGCACGGCCGTATCAAGGACCTGAAAGAGCCTTGCGCCGCGTTCATCCGCCTGGCTGACCCCGTGCGTTTCGATGCAACGGACGGGCGCATGGCCAGCCTGCTGTTCGTGCTGCTGGTGCCCGAAACCGCCACGCAGCTGCATCTGGACCTGCTGGCTGAAATCGCCCGCCTGATGTCGGACCCGGCCTTGCGTCAGGCCTTGAACACCGAAACCGACCCGGCAGTCATCCATCGCCTGCTGACGGGCGCCCCGGCCTAGGGCCTGTTATGCTGACCATCCAAGAGCTCGTTAGCGACAACGCCGACAAAATTCCATTTACCTGGATCGCGGGCCTAAGCGCCGCGCATCGGCTGATTCCCGACCTGGGCATGTCGGGCGCCGACCTGGTCGGGCACCTGAACCTGATCCATCCTTCGCGCATCCAGGTGTTCGGCGCAGAAGAGCTTTCGTATTACACCCGCTTCGAAATCAAGCGCCGTGTGCATCACCTGGAAGACTTGGTCGCCGGCGGCGTCCCGGCCATTCTCCTGGCCGAGAACATGCCGGCGCCGGACGACTTGCGCGAATTCTGCGAACAACAACAAATTCCGCTGCTCTCGACGACCATTGACGCCGCCCAGCTCATCGACCTGCTGCGCATCTACCTGGGCAAGCGGCTGGCGCCCAAGACCACCGTACACGGCGTCTTCATGGACGTCCTGGGCCTGGGCGTGCTGATCACGGGCGAATCGGGCCTGGGCAAAAGCGAATTAGCGCTGGAATTGATTTCCCGCGGCCACGGCCTGGTGGCGGACGACGCCGTCGAACTGTCCCGCACCGCGCCCAATGTCATCGAAGGCCAGTGCCCTTCGCTGCTGCAGAACCTGCTTGAAGTCCGCGGCCTGGGGCTGCTGGACATACGCACTATCTTCGGCGAAACCTCGGTGCGCCGCAAAATGAAGCTGAAGCTGCTGGTACGGCTGATACGGTCGACACCAGACGCCTTCGAGCGTCTGCCGGTGCAGGACCAGACCGAAGACATACTGGGTACGCCCATACGCCGCGTCATGCTGCAGGTCGCCGCAGGGCGCAACCTGGCCGTGCTGGTCGAAGCGGCCGTGCGCAATACCATCCTCAGCTTGCGCGGCATCGATACCATGGGCGAATTCATCGAGCGGCAGGCGCTCGCCATCATGGAGAGCAGCCGCCCCGAACAACCCTGAGACGGCCGCGCGCGAGGACACGCGGCCACCCTTTAACGAGCGGGACGACACACTCGTCCCCCTGCAAAGCGGATAGTCATGCTTAACATCGTTCTCATCACAGGAATATCAGGATCGGGCAAATCAGTGGCCCTGCGCCTGCTTGAAGACGCCGGCTATACCTGCGTCGACAATCTGCCCG
>JAEWEH010000213.1 GCA_023389535.1 Pseudomonadota bacterium | reverse complement strand
TCAGTAGCCGAACAAGGCCGCTTCCAGCGGCCCCTTCGGCAGCGGTACCATGAACTGAATCTCGAACATCCAGAACAGCAGTACGTTCACACCCACGCTGACCAATATCGTCTTGAGCCAGCCGATTTTCCCCAACAGACGCATGAACGCGCCGATGAACAAGGCCGACGCGACATAGATGCCCGCAAACTGAATGAGCAGCACATAGACGGCAGTCGGCAGCAGCACCAGCAGCACCAGCCTGAAGCGGTCCCAGGTGACGAAAACCTGGTGGTTGCGCTGCTTGCCGAACAAAGCCTTGAGGAGCACTGCCGCCCCGGATATGCAAAGTATCATCCCCACGTGATAGGGGAAATACCCCGACTCCGGACCATCGGCCGCCCAAGTGATACCGATGCGCTGGTTGTCCACCATCATGACGATGCCGATGAAAATCACCACCGCGGCGGTAATCGCATCGACGGCGCTATATGTCAGGCCCTTTGCGGACCCGACTTGTGATTGCTCCCTTTCCATGGCTGCTCTCCCAGCTTATTTCTTGGCCGCCAAGCCGGCTTCCTGCATCAGGGACTTGTGATTTTCTTCGTCCTTTTCCAGGAATTTCACAAAATCCGCACCGGTCCGGTAATCGCCCTTCAAGGCCTGCTTGGCCAGGTAGTCTTTCCATTCCTGGGTTTCGACCACCTTTTTCAGCACGTCGGCGTAATAGCCGGCCTGTTCGGCTGTGGTCTTGGGGGGCAGGAAGAAGGCACGCAGCATTTGATAGTGGACGTCGTAGCCGGCTTCCTTGCAGGTGGGGATATCGGCCCACGACTGTGTCTTGGTGATCTTGTCCTTGTAGACCATGCGCTCATCGGAAAAAACGCATAGCGCATTGACCTGATCGGCACGCCATTGGGCAATGTTTTCGCTGGGATTGTTGACGTTCGAATCCGTGTGCTTGCCGACCAGTTGCGTGGCGGCTTCGCCGCCGCTCTTGTAAGGCACGTAGGTGAATTTCACGCCCGCCGCCTTTTCCAGCGCGACCGTGATGATCTGGTCTTCACGCTTGGCGCCGGTGCCCCCCATCTTGAACTTGCCCGGGGGAGCTGCCTTGACGGCTTTAAGGTAGTCGTCTGCTGTCTTGTAGGAATCCTGAGCGTTGGTCCAGAGCAGGAATTCGTCTTGCGCGATCATGGCGACGGGGTTCAGGTCGCGCCAGTTGAAAGGCAGGTTCACTGCGATGGGCAAAGTGTAGATGGCGGAGAATGCAACCATCAGCTTGTGCGGATCGCCGGCGGACTCCTTGGTGTCCATGATGCCCTCGGCGCCGCTGGCCCCGCCCTTGTTCAGCACCAGCATGCTTTGCTTCATGAGCTTGTGCTTGAGAATGATGCTCTGGATGGTGCGCGCCATCTGGTCGGATGCGCCGCCCGCGCCCGCCGGCACAATGACCTCTATGGGTTTGGTCGGTTCCCAGGCGGCATGCGCCGGCATCATGGCCAGGCCGGCCACGGCGGCCAACGCCGGCATCAAATAGGTTTTCTTCGACAGCCTTCGAACAGAATGCTTCATCTTTGTCTCCTCCGGTTGGTGCTGCGGAAGCGTCCCGGTGCGGGACGCTGATCATTCGAGCCTTACTGCGGATACTGCCGGTCCTGTTCTTATTCCCCCCTTCCGGACCTTGTGCCGGCTAACCGGCTATAGCCAAGGCATCAAGCGACCTTGATCTGCCTTTCAGAGCCGGACGCGCTGGATTGCTCGAGGCAATCCATGGCGGCCCGCACCCCTCCCTTTTGGTGCGGGACGCCGGCCAGTTCCAGGCCCATTTCTATGCCGGCCAGCGTGCCGCAGAGCGTCAGATCATTCAAGTCGCCCAAGTGGCCGATACGAAAGACCTTGTCGGACAGTTTGCTGAGGCCCTGGCCCAGGGACATATTGAAATGCGTCAGCACGGTCTTGCGGAAGCCATCGGCGCTGTGGCCTTCCGGCATGATGACAGCCGTCAGGGCGGAGCTGTATTCTTCCGGCTTCTTGCACAAGACCTCCAGCCCCCAGGCACGCACCGCGGCGCGCGTTGCTTCGCCGAAGCGGCGATGCCGGGCGAATACATTTTCCAGCCCTTCGGCAAACAGCATCTCCAGCGCTTCGTGCAGGCCATAAAGCAGGTTGGTCGCCGGCGTATAAGGAAAATAGCCCGTCTGGTTGATGGCGATCATTTCCTTCCAGTCCCAGTACGAACGACGCAATGCCGCATGTTCGGATGCGGCCAGCGCCTTGGCGCTGACGGCATTGAAGGACAAGCCTGGTGGCAGCATCAGGCCCTTTTGCGAGCCAGCGACTGTGACGTCCACCCCCCATTCGTCGTGACGGTAGTCGATGGAACCCAGGGACGATATGGTGTCGACCATGAGCAACGCCGGATGCTTGCTGTGGTTTATGGCCTGCCGAATGGCCGCGATGTTGCTGGTGACGCCCGTGGCGGTTTCATTGTGCACCACGCAGACCGCCTTGATCTGATGCTGGGCGTCCGCCTGCAGGCGCGCCTGGATCTGGGCGGCGTCGGCGCCGTGGCGCCAGTCGCCTTCCATGAACTCGACATCCAGCCCGAGTTTGACGGCCATCTTCTTCCAAAGTGTGGCGAAATGGCCGGTTTCGGCCATCAACACCTTGTCGCCAGGCGACAAGGTGTTGACCAGCGCGGCTTCCCAGGCGCCTGTGCCGGACGCCGGGTAGATGATGACGTGGGATTCGGTCTTGAAGACTTTCTTCATGCCGGCGAGCACCGACTTGCCCAGTTCGCCGAATTCGGGACCACGATGGTCTATGGTGACATTATCAATGGCCCGCAACACACGATCCGGCACATTAGTGGGGCCGGGTATCTGCAGAAAGTGGCGGCCGGAAGGATGCGAATGCAGGGGAATCATGGTGGGCTCCTGGCGAAAATTGGTATACAAAATACAAAGCTTAGGGAATAATAAGCAGCAAAACACAAGAGCGCAAGCGAATTTTTTAAACGCATGCGACCGGCGCGGGTCCCGCTACTAGTCCAGTAAAATAGGCATTGTGTCGAGAACCAGCCGAGCCGGGCGCCGCCATCGGGAGACCTGGCCGCGACAAGCCGTCTCTCATGCCCCTTGTAGTATTGTTTTGTATACCAAATGAAAAATCAGTCTACCAGTACATCCCCTCTTCCCGTGGCCCGCACAGCGGCCGGCTTGCCGCACGCGCTGGAAATCGTCGACCGCCGCACACTGCCGACCGCGGTGGCCGACCAACTGCGCGAGATGATCATCGAAGGGGAGCTGGCCGCCGGCACCCGCCTGAACGAACGCGCCTTATGCGATCGCCTGCAGGTGTCGCGCACCCCTTTGCGGGAAGCCTTCCGGCTGCTGGCCGCAGACGGCCTGGTGCAGATACAGCCAAATCGCGGCGCCAAGGTCGCCGCACTGTCAGAAAAAGATATCCGTGAAAGCTTTGAGGTCATGGGCGCCCTGGAGGCGCTGTCCGGCGAACTGGCCTGCCAGCGCATCACCGACCAGGAAATCGCTGAAGTGCGCGCATTGACTTTCGAAATGCAGGCCTGCCACGCGCGGCAAGACCTGTCCGCCTACTACCATGTGAACCGCGCCATACACGACCGCATCAACGCAGCCGGCCATAACCAGTTGCTTTCCCAGGTCTACACGTCGATCAACTTGCGACTGCAGAACCTGCGCTTCCGGTCCAACCTGAACCATGAAAAGTGGGACAAGGCGATGCGCGAGCATCTGGATATGGCGGACGCCTTGGCCGCACGCGATGGCGCCCGCCTGGGCGAACTGATGCGCACCCACTTGCGCCGCAAAGGCGAAGCCGTGCTTGAAACCCTGAAGCAGAGCGCTGCCAAATCCTCCGACGCCGCCTGAAGCGTCCGCGACATTTCCCAGCCTGGATA
>JAEWEH010000209.1 GCA_023389535.1 Pseudomonadota bacterium | reverse complement strand
CATGGTGCCTCGCAGTGAAACCGGCAAGACGATTGTGCGGTTCGAGACGACCGCCGGCTTGGTGGTGGCCGAAGTGGATTCCGTGGACGACAAAGTGGTGTCCACCCGTTTTGAGAACGTTCCGGCGTATGTCGAAGCACAGGACTTGCCCATTACTTTGCCGGTTTATGGCGATGTGAAGGCCGATATCGTATGGGGCGGCAACTACTTCGGCATCATCGACCTGTCGTCGACGGGCTTGCGCATCACCCCGGATAACGGCAAGGAGCTCATTGAAATGGGGTTGATTGCTCGTGAACAGCTCAATAAACAGTACAAAATTCAGCATCCGACGCAAAAGCACATCACCGACCTTAACTTCATGACGTTCTGGCACGAGCCCACATTGCCCGGTGCGATGTACAAGAACGTGCACGTGTTCAGCGGCGGCCAATTGGATCGCTCGCCCGGCGGCACAGGCACCAGCGCCATGATGGCCATGTTCGAAGCACGCGGCAAGATGGGCTTCAACCAGCCGATCAAGTCCGAAGGCCTGCTGGGCACAGGCACTTTCGAGGGCTGCTTGCTGGGCGAGGTCGACCTGAATGGCAAGCGGGGTGTACGACCCACAGTCAAGGGCACGGCGAGCATTCTGGGTACCGCACGCTGGGTAATCGACCGGAACGATCCCGTTGGGGCCGGGTTTGTAGTGCGTTAAGAGGTCGTCGGGGCGTAAGCTGACGCTCCAGGCAGGCCGCCCGGACGGCCGGCACGCCGCCCGTCCGCATGCACCATACCTGCATGCCGCTGCTATACAATACGTCTGCCATCCACACCGCCGGCACAGCCGCTATGGGGCCGTAGCGGCGTTGGCTTGAACCAATTAATGGATGGTAAGGCATAGCACCAACAGGCGCGCCGGCGCTTTGCAGTATGGACGAGCTCATCATTGAATCCCTGGACCGCCTGGGCCGGGGCATCGCCCGGCGTGGCGAAAAAACCGTTTTTGTCGAAGGCGCTTTGCCAGGTGAAAGGCTTACCGTCGTTACCGAGCGTAGCGGCGCACAGCACGAGATCGCGCGCATCAACACGTTGCTGCGTGCGTCCCCGCAGCGGGTACGGCCGCGCTGCACACATTTCGGGACTTGCGGAGGCTGCGTCATGCAGCACCTGGAGCCGGGCGCTCAGGTCGCGGTGAAGCAGCGCATGCTGGAAGGCGCTTTTACACAGGTGGCCTTGCGGCCGCGGCGCATCCTGCCGCCGCTGTACGGCCTGGCCTGGGGCTATCGATATCGCGCACGGCTCAAGGTGCGCATGTTGCGCGACACCGGGCAGGTGCTGATCGGTTTCCACCAGCGCAATAGCAGCTACATCGGCGATATACATGCCTGCCAGGTGTTGCCGCCGCGCGTGTCCGAACTATTGACGCCGTTGCACAGGCTGGTCTTGGCGATGTCCACGCCTGATCGGCTGCCACAAATCGAAGTCGCAATGAGCGATACGGCGCTTGTGCTGGTCCTGCGACACTTGGCCCCGCTGATGGAGCAGGACATAGCCCGCTTGGCGGATTTCGGGCAGCGGCACGCCGTTGTCTGGTGGCTGCAGCCTGGCGGCCCGCAAACAGCCGCGCCGCTGGAGCCGCAAGGCTGGGACGCGCTGGCTTATGGCTTGCCGGAATTTGCCTTGCGCATTGCTTATAGGCCAACCGATTTCACTCAGGTCAATCCGCTCGTCAACCAGGCTTTGGTATCGCGGGCGTTGGCGTTGCTGGAGGCGCAGGCCGGCGACCGTGTCGCCGACTTGTTCTGTGGCCTGGGTAATTTCACCTTGCCGCTGGCCACGCGGGTTCGGGCGGCGGTGGGCATTGAGGCCAGCGCGGGCTTGGTCGAGCGCGCACGCCAGGCTGCCGCTGATCACGGCCTGGATGGCAGGGCAAAGTTCCAGCTGCGGGATCTTTTCACTATTGATGCGGAGGCGTTACGCGCCATGGGGCGCTACGATCGCATGCTGCTCGATCCGCCCCGGGAAGGAGCGCGCGCCGTGGCGGAAGCTTTGGCGCAGCTTGAGCGGCAAGAACGACCGACGCGAATAGTCTATGTTTCCTGCAATCCGCTCACGCTGGCTCGCGATGCCGCCATCCTGGTGCACAAGGGCCACTATCGCCTCGATTCCGCTGGGGCGATCAACATGTTCGCGCATACCGCCCATGTGGAATCGATAGCGGTGTTCGATCGGGACTGAAGCCCAAAACAGCTGCGGCCACCCTGAGCGAGGTGGCCGCGGCAATGGATTTACGGCTATCTAGGAAAGGTCGCGATTGGACGCCACGTGTTTGTCGCTCGCCAGGACCTGGTTGACGAACGGGCGGCGTTCGGAAAGGGCACGCTCGGGTTTGGCGTAATAGTGGGCAGAAACCTTCTGTGTGCGCTTGGGCGGGCTGGCCGTGACAGCGGCCTCGTCCTGAGGATGCAGGACGCGATCGCCGCGCGCGTCACGCACGCGCGTCACCAAGCCGATGCGATTCATGAGCTCGATGAAAGGCTTCGGGTCGAGTTCTTCCACGTTTGCCATATGGCCGACATCCCAGGCGCCGTCGGCAATCAACATGGCTGCCGCCACGGCAGGAACCCCCGCCGTGTAGGAGATGGCCTGGCTGCCGACTTCTGCGTAGCTTTCCTCGTGATCGCAAATGTTGTAGATCAGGACTTCCTGCGGCTGGCCGTTCTTGGTGCCCTTGACCAGGTCGCCGATGCAGGTTTTGCCGGTATAGCCGGCAGCCAGCGAAGCGGGGTCGGGCAATACGGCCTTGACGACCTTCAGAGGCACGACCTCCAGGCCTTCGGCAGTGCGCACGGGTTGTTCAGACAATAGCCCCAGATTTTTCAGGACCGTGAACACATTGATGTAGTGGTCTCCGAAGCCCATCCAGAATCGAATATTCGGTACACCGAGATTCTTCGACATGGAGTGCAATTCATCGTGGCCGGTCAGGTAAGTGGTGTTCTTGCCGACCACGGGCATGTCCCAGTCCTGGCGCCGTTCGAACATGGCGTTGGCTTTCCATTGGCTGTCTTCCCAGGACCAGACCGTGGAAGTGAATTCGCGGAAGTTGATTTCCGGGTCGAAGTTGGTGGCGAAGTAGCGGCCATGGCTGCCGGCGTTGATGTCGATGATGTCGATCGAGTCGACTTTGTCGAAGTAGGTGTCCATGGCGTAACGTCCGTAAGCATTCACGACGCCCGGGTCGAAGCCGGCGCCCAATATGGCCGTTACGCCAGCTTGCTGACAAGCCTCGCGGCGCTTCCATTCATAGTTGTCGTACCAGGGCGGCGTTTCGCATACCTTGGCGGGATCTTCATGGATGGCGGTATCCAGATAAGCCGCCCCGGTCTCGATGCAGGCTTGCAAGACCGACATGTTCAAGAAGGGCGAACCGAGGTTCAGGACGATCTGGCTGTTTGTCGAACGGATCAAAGCCTTCGTGGCTTCGATGTCCAGCGCATCCAGCTCGTGGGCCTGAAGGCGTCCGGGGCCGCGCTGGCTGTCTTTTTCCTTGATCGAGGCAATAATGGCCTGACATTTACTGAGCGTGCGCGATGCGATATGGATGTCGCCCAGCAAAATGTTGTTCTGTGCGCATTTGTGGGCCGCTACATGCGCTACGCCGCCAGCACCGATAATAAGGACATTGCGTTTCATTGGATAATCCCCCAATTCAAAATAAGAGCAGTGCTGTCAGGACAGACTGTTGACGTAATCGTCAAAGGAAAATTCGCGCACAACGCGCACGGAGCCATCGGCTTCTTTAACAGCGATCGCCGGCATGTGAACGCCGTTGAACCAGTTTTTCTTGACCATGGTGTAGCCGCCGGCATCACCTATGGAAATACGGTCGCCTACTTGCAAGGGCGCCGCAAAGGACGCCTCGCCGAAGATGTCGCCGGCCAGGCATGTCTTGCCGCAGACCATGTACCGATGATCGCCGCCGCCATCGCCGATCGGGGCGGTTTCGCGATAGATCAGCAGGTCCAGCATGTGGGCTTCGGTCGAGCTGTCCACGACGGCCAGGTGCTTGCCGTTGAATCCGATATCCAGGACGCTGACTTCCAGCGTCGTGCTGTGGCGCACGGCGGCCTCGCCAGGTTCCAGGTATACCTGAACGTCGTAGTCCTGGGCGAAGCGGCGCAGGCGTTCGCACAATTGGTCCACGGGATAACCCGCGGCGGTAAAGCTGATGCCGCCGCCCAGGCTGACCCATTTCAGCCGGCGCAGAATGGCGCCATAGCGTTGTTCGACCTGCGTCAGCAGTTCGTCGAAACGGGCGAAGTCGTCGTTCTCGCAGTTGTTGTGGATCATGACGCCATCCAGCCGGTCCACCATGGCCAGGATGCGTTCCGGGTCGCCTTCGCCCAGGCGGCTGTGGGCGCGCGCGGGGTCGGCCAGGTCAAAGCCCGCACAACTGATGCCAGGATTCAGGCGCAGGCCTATGGGCTTGTCCTTGGCAAAGGGCGCGTAGCGTTCCAGCTGGCTGATCGAGTTGAAGATGATCTTGTCGCAGTTCGCCACGACCTCTTCGATCTCATGGTCGGCGTAAGCCACGCTGTATGCATGGGTTTCACCGCCGAACTTCTGGTAGCCAAGCTTGACTTCATATAGCGACGAGGACGTAGTGCCGTCCATGTACTGACGCATCTGGTCAAATACCGACCAGGTCGCAAAGCATTTCAGCGCCAACAGCAGCTTGGCGCCGGAGTGTTTGCGTATGTAGTCTATGGTGTCGAGATTGCGCTGCAGCGCGGATCTGTCTATGAGGTAATAGGGGGTTGGTATCGTGTGCATCGTAAATCAGGTAGCCGGCAAAGCGTTGGGGCCGGGAGGTTTGACGTTGGGGTCTTTGCGCGCGGACGCAGGTTTCTTGCCGAGGCGTTCAACCACCAGCGGCGGACGATTCGGGAAGGTGGCCATAATCTGCAATGTGCCGCCTACACTTTCTATATAGTGCTGCAAGGTGGAAACCAGCATGTCGTTCCGTTTTTCGATTCTTGAAATCGTGCCTTGGCCTACGCCCAGCGCAATCGCCAGTTCTTCCTGGGTATGATGCGTTGCCTTGCGCAGGTCTTTCAGCGTTGCCACTTTGATGGCCTTGATTTCGTTGGGGATTTCATTGGGGTCGTTCGATTTTGGCTTCTTGCCGCTTGCTGCCGTTTTCGCCTTATCGGGCTTCTTAGGCATGGTGCATCCTTGTAATGACGATCGGAGGCCTGTAATGCCCTGTTCCAGAGGAAGGGGCATTTTTTTTATGGCTGCAATGGTATATGCTTTTAAAGTAATATGCAACCCAAGGCATATTTCGGTGCGCGGCGATATGGTGGGTTGAACACTTGCGGATTGGGGCTCGAGACCGGATAGCGATCCATTGACGTCGCGTTCAGCAGGTAAGGGTTACGCCGGCTTGAGTAGTCACGGCACGCCCGCTTTGGCTGTTTGGCCGAGTTTGCGATGTGGAAAAACGCTGTAACGTGGCGAAAAACCTGCCGACCACCGCTATGCCATTCGATCACAACTCCAAGCCGGCTTCGGTGATCATGACGGAGATCGCAGAGAAGGTGGCGCTGTTCCCCGTCCTGCGTCCCATTATCCGGGGCTTTGGATTCATTTTTGTCGACCTTGCGCCGGACTTGCCGCAAGCAGAACTCTATGCGTTATCGCAACGCAAGCGGCGCGAGATATTCGTTGCCGCTTATCTGATCACCGTGCTGTTCTGCCTGGTCATTCCCGCAGTCTGGACCGCGCTCAATGGCACGTTCCGGGGGGATGATGCGCGTATCCTGTATTTCAGCCAAGACATCCACAACATTATCCTGTATGCCTTTATCTGCCCGGCGTATATAGGATTTGGCGTGTTGCTGATCATCACGGCTTATGCCGGCGGCCATAATCTTTGCACTGTCGAAAACGAGACATCATGCGCTAGCCTGACCCGCCGCAGCATGCTGTTTCAGATTCCCTTGCTGTGCGTCGTGATACTCGGGGTCGCGCTGACGCTGACCAGCATGTATATCCGTGATGTAAGTGATATCGACCGAATAGAGTACGTATACTGGTTCCTGGAAGAAACACCGCAAGGGGGATCGCGCCTGGGCGCCCTGGGTGTCTATTACTTCCTGCTCAACTTCGTGCTCTTGCTGGTTACATTGGTGTCATTGACATGTTTCATGTCGGTCTTTGCGGCAACGATGCGCATTGCAAACAATGTGAAAATGCTCGAGCGCCCATTGGCCGACAACGCGGTGGAAGCCTTTAGCCTGCGTTTCGAAATCTTTGTGCGTGTCTATTATCTGGCCAAGTTCCTGATTGCGGCTTACATCCTTAATTTCTGGATCTGGCATAAGTCGCCGCTGGGCAAGGTCGAGAACCTGCATATCGCCCACTTTTTCTTGATGCTGGTCGTCTTTGTTTTCATGACGATACCCATATTCTATCTGGAGCTGCAATGGTATCGGCATCGGATGAGGTATGCCATCAAGGTATCAGAGAGCTTGCTCAACATTGAAGGCATCGCGGCGCGAATGAACATGGGTTATGCGGTGGTGGTCAGCAAGACGCTGGATTTTCTATTACTGGGTAGTGTGTTCTATGTACCCGGCTTGTCAGAGTTTCTGTCTTATTGATGGCCTGGTCCGGCCTAGATGGCCGAGCCCAACTTTTGGGGACGGATATGAAACGAACAGCGCTTATGTTATTGCTTGCCATGCCGGGCTTCTGCACGGCAGAGATGTATGGCGCCGAATACGAGCAATGCAACAAGGCGTCCACCGTCGGCATTGTCGAGTGCGTGCAGCACCAGGCCAAACAATGGGACCGGCGCTTGAACAGCGCATATAAGGACCTGATGGCGCGTAGCGATCCGGCCCAGCAAATGCCGTTGAAGGCGGCCCAAAGGCTATGGATCAAGTACCGCGATGCAAATTGCGGCTTTTATGCGGCGGGCGAGGGCAGCATCCGCCAGATCGAATCGGCGGAATGCCTGCGCGCAATGACCAAGCAGCGCACTTGTGAATTGCGCGCGGCAAACCAGCAGGAAGGCGGCGTGACGCCGGAATGCAAGCGGCCCTTGTGATGGACGACCCGGCCGGGGTTTTGAAACGGGCATCCTTGCCGCGCCCCACGGACGGGCGGGCCGATCGGCCCATGGCGGCGATCGTGCGTCCGGCTTAAGGTGGGTCGAGCACGCTGGGCGTGCGCTTGCCTGATCGACGAGGTTGTTATGCGCCGCACCCTGATGATATGGATGGCCTTTGCAATGGTCCCCGCCGCCTCAGCGATTCAGATGGACGGACCCGCCTACGAGGCATGCAGTCGGGAAGGTGCGACGGGTCTGCTCGATTGCCTGCAAAGCCAGGCAGATGAATGGAATGCAAATCTGGAAAGCTCGTACGAAGCGCTAATGAAGCGCAGCGAAGCCGGGCAACACGCCGCCTTAAGGGCGGCGCAGGCGTCATGGACCAAATTCCGTGACGACAACTGCGGTTTCTATGGAACCCTGCAAGGCCATGCCGGCAAGCTTGCGCAGATCCACTGTTTGCGCAGGATGACACACGCCCGAGCCTGCGAGCTGCAGTCGGCGGTTCCGCGTAGCGCCGATCCCGATCCGGAATGTGAAGCGGCGCGGCAAACGCATGCCCCCGTCGTCCAAATGGAGCGCCGGCCCGATTCGGGCGGCGATGGAAAATAGTTACGTATCTAACAATTCAGCAAGGGCGCCGTCATGTTGGAGACACATAAAGCTGCCATCCTTGCCGTCGATACGACAACAATATATAAGGATCCTGTAATGCCAGATTCGACAGATAACCAGCTCGCCACAATAAAGCGTATTCTGACATTGACCCGCATCCACTGGAATATCGGCGATGAACCTGCAGAACAGCGGATGCATTCTGCGGAAGCCAGGTTCCCCGTGCTGAATGGGTTGCATGGCTTGCGTGAATTGATGCAGCGCAGTTGGTACGCGGCCGAAGCCAGAAAGTAGCACTGCGCCCATGTGATGCAATGACGACACGCGGCGCTTCTTAAGCAAGCGCATGTCCCGCAGGGCAAAAAGCCCTTCTGGGCAGCTGTCCCGGCGAGCCATGCGCCTCAAGAGGCCATTATTGTTCGCGAGCCAGCGCCGCAACAGGCGGCGTGCCTTCGTGGAACAAAGACCTTAATTGCGAGCGCAGGGCAGGTGTGTCAGTGTGCTTATGCACCGCCACCGCGTGTTGAACGGCAGCCTCCAGCAGCTCCGCCTCGGAGTCGGCTGCTATGGCCACCGAACAATTCATTTCGCTGGGATATTCCCGGCAATCGACGTATTTGCGTACCATGATGCCCCCTTTGCGTACGGGCGCTTTACGGCGCCCGATTCACACGTATGTTCGACGCGCTTCGATCGCCACACCCGGCCCGACGGCGCGTCGCGTCGAAGCAGGGCGTGCCTGAAATTATAGGCTTTTGCAGACATTCTTATGCGTAAATTCCGCAGGTTGGGGTGGCTCTGCTTCGAATTTTCGTGGCAATCCAGGCCGCGTTTCGTCTACGCCAAACACCCTATTCTGAAGCGTCGGGGCTTTATGGCCTAGTCCGTCAGCCTAACTCGACCGTGCAGGTGCAGATTGATAATCTTTGCGCTCGGTTTACGTTGATACATTCGCTAAGAAAAAACACACTCTTTTTACTTCAGCATTGCGTTTTGTATGGCGAGGATCTCGATGTAACTGTCATCCGACGCGGTCCAGGTGATGGCCCCTTGGATGTAACTCAACCAAACTATTCGTGGGGGAAGCATCATGGTTACGTTGGTGAAGCATGATCTGGAGTTCATTCTAAAGCAAATCCGCATTGCAGAAGCCCACTCGGCGGGAGGGGATCTGGCCCAGCTCGTTGCCGAAGCCGGACAGGCCGCCGGCGCGGCGGACGCCGCGGCATTGCAAGCGCATCTCTTGCCTTATGGCTTGCGTACGGTCGATGGCACCTACAACAATCTGATCGCCGGGCGCGAAACCTGGGGCGCCACCGACCAGCCCTTCGTGCCCCTGACCGAGCGCGTCTTCCGCAACGAAGGCGATGACAGCTTCGCACCGATCACCAACAATAACGATTACGCAGCACCGGGCAATGTCGTGGACGTCGATCCCCGGCTGATCTCCAATTTGATCGTCGATCAGACCAGCAATAACCCCGCCGCGGTCATTGTTGCGCAACAACTGCGCGATGCGGGCTATGAGGTCCTGGAGCATCCCGTGCTGTTGAACGGCGTTCCTGTACTGGATGCCAACAACAATCCTGTCGTTACTTACGAGTTCAAGAATATTTCGCCAGATATAGGTGATTCAGCGCCCTACAATGGCCTGTTCACCCTGTTCGGCCAGTTCTTCGACCATGGCCTCGACCTGGTGCCCAAAACCGGTAACGGCACGATCTTCATTCCCTTGCAGGCTGACGACCCGCTTTATGTGCCGGGGTCGCCGACCAACTTCATGGCTATGTCCCGGTCCACCATCGACGGCGGCAATATCACGACGCCCTGGGTGGATCAGAACCAGACCTATGCCTCGAATGCCTCCAAACAGGTGTTCCTGCGTGAATACCAGCTGGTCGATGGCAAGCCGGTGGCAACGGGGCACTTGCTTGAAGGCGCTCGTGGCATGGCAACCTGGGCGGAAGTCAAGGCGCATGCGCGCGATATGCTGGGCATTGAACTGACCGATGCCGATATCGGCAATGTACCGCTGCTGCGCGTCGACCCGTACGGAAACTTCATTCCGAACGCCGACGGATTCCCCCAGATCGTCGTGGGGCTGGGGCCCGACGGCATTCCCAACACCGCTGACGACTTGGTGGTTTCCGGCACGCCCGGTTCGCCGGCCAGTACGGCGATGGCCGTGCGTGTGGACCATGCTTTCCTGGATGATATCGCGCACGCCGCGGTGCCGGTCTTCCTGGATGGCCTGCTGCAACAAGATGCAGATGACGCTACCGGTTACGTTGGCGGCTTCGACGCCCGGGGCCAGCAGATGGCCTATGACAATGAACTGCTGGATGCGCATTACATTACTGGCGACGGACGCGGAAACGAGAACCTTGGGCTGACCACCATCCATCATGTTTTCCATTCCGAACATAATCGGCTGGTCGAGCATACGAAGGATGTCATTCTTCAGTCCAATGATCTGGCCTTCTTGAATGAATGGCTGCTGCAGCCGGTCACCGCCGTACCGACCAGCCAGGCCGATATCGATGCCTTGGTCTGGAACGGCGAACGCTTGTTCCAGGCGGGTCGTTTCACCAACGAGATGGAATATCAGCATTTGGTGTTCGAGGAATTTGCGCGCAAGATGCAGCCGGATATCGACGCCTTTGTATTCGAGCCCTCGGCCGACATCAATCCTGCGATCTTTGCCGAATTTGCCCATGCGGTATACCGCTTTGGCCACTCGATGCTCAACGAGACCTTCGACCGCATCGAGGCCGACGGTACGTCCAATCCGCTGAACCTGTTCGATGCTTTCTTGAATCCGCTGGAGTTCGGCGCGGTGGATGAGGCCGGCAATGTCATCGTTGACCACAACACCGCGGCGGCGGCCATCATCCGCGGCATGTCGCGCCAGGCGGGCAACGAGATTGACGAATTCGTCACCAATACATTG
>JAEWEH010000180.1 GCA_023389535.1 Pseudomonadota bacterium | reverse complement strand
CTTCAAGCGCGGTCCTACCGCCGAGTTCAGGTTATTCGTGTTTGTCGCGCTGGCCTTGAGCCTGCTGATCGTGGACGCACGCTGGAACGTGCTGGATCCCGCCCGGCAGGCGCTTTCGGTAACGATATACCCGTTCCAACGCCTGATGTTCGCGCCGCGCGACGCCATCGAGCGCGTCAGCAACTGGGCCGATGCCGCCGCGCTCGCCCGAACCGAAAAAGAAGCATTGCAGCGGCAACGCATCGAGCTTGCGCAGATATCGACGCACGCGGCGCAACTGGCGGCCGAGAACGAGCAATTGCGCCGCCTGCTGAACGTGTCGGACGCCGTGACCCAGTCGGCCGTCGCGGTCGAGGTCCTGTACGAGCCGCCCAATGCATTTTCACATCACCTGGTCTTCGATAAAGGCACGGCCAGCGGCATCGAGCCCGGCATGCCCGTCATTGACGAGGGCGGGGTGGTGGGCCAGATCGTGCGGGTCACGCCGTTTACCTCGGAGGCCGCATTGCTCACCGATGACCGGGTATCCATCCCGGTACAAGTGTTGCGCAATGGCTTGCGCCTGATCGCCTTCGGCGGCAATGTGTCCGGCAAGGTCGAGGTGCGCTATCTGACCGCCAACGTGGATCTGGAGCCTGGCGACACATTGATCACCAGCGGCATAGGCGGTCTTTTCCCGGCCGGGCTTTCAGTGGCTTCGGTGGATAGCGTGACGCGCGACGCGGCATCGGGGTTCGCGTTCGCCATCGCCACGCCATTGTCCCATCCCGAGCGCTATCGTCATTTTCTGGTCCTGCGCGTCGATGTATCCGCACAGGAACTCAAGCAAGAGAGCATATCCCATGGTTCGCAGACCGAATGACAGCGTGCCGGTTTCGGGTTACAGGCGTTCGCAGCTCAGCGCGCTGGAACCCATCGACACCTCGCCGTTCAAGAAGCCGTCCAGCCTGATCTTCATCTGGTTTACGCTGATCCTGGTGTGGCTGATCTCGCTGTTGCCGTGGCGGTTGTGGGAACCCGCGCCCGACCTGCTTTTGCTGGTGATCGCATTCTGGTGCCTGCACGAGCCGCAGCGCATCTCCATGCTGGTGGCCTTTGCTTTCGGGCTGTTGATGGACGTGCACGATTCGGCCTTGCTCGGCGGGCAGGCGCTGGTCTATACCCTGGCCGCCTACGGCGTCATTGTCCTGCGGCGCCGCCTGCTGCGTTTTCATCCGGCGGTCCAGGCCTTGCATATTCTGCCCATTGTGATTGTGGCGGAAGGCTTGGGGCGCCTGGCTTATGCCTGGCTTTCGGGTGAATGGGCGGGCTGGGGCTGGCTGTGGTCGGCGCTGTTTACCATGGCTCTGTGGCCGTTGGCCGACTTGCTGCTACAGATGCCGCAGCGTCGCCTGGACGACCCGGACGCGGGCGCCTGAGCCCGGCACGCGCAGCCAACCCATGTTCGAATTCAAGAAAACCACCCATCTGCAGAAGCGGCGCATGCTGATACGCGTCGTGGTGGCGGGTGTGTTCGCCATGCTGTGCTTTCTGGCCCTGGCGGGGCGCTTGTGGTATTTACAGGTGGTGCGGCACGAGGGCCTGGCCGCGCGCGCGGACCAGAACCGGATCGCGGTCGTGCCGATTCCGCCGCGGCGCGGCGAGATCCTGGACCGCAATGGGGTGGTGCTGGCCCGCAATTATCGGGACTATACGCTGTCCGTGGTGCCGGCTCATGTGAAAGGCGACATCAAGCAACTGCTGGACGACCTGGGCGCGCTGGTCTATCTGAGTTCTACCGATCGCAGGCGTTTCCTGCAGACCATGAATCAGAGCGGCCGCTACTCCCCGGTACTGCTGCGCAATAACCTGAACGATATGGAAGCATCGTGGTTTGCGGCGCATTCCTACAAGTTCCCGGGTGTAGAGCTGAGCGCCCGATGGGTGCGGGAATATCCACAGGGCGAATCCGCCGCGCACGTGCTCGGTTATGTCGGCCGCATCTCGGAAGGCGACTTGACCAAGCTCGAGGAAGAGGGGCGTTTGGGCAACTACCGGGGCAGCAATGTCATTGGCCGGAAGGGCATAGAGAAGACGTGGGAAGAAGCGCTGCACGGGCGCACGGGCATAGAAGAGGTCGAGGTCACCGCCACCGGCCGTCCCGTCCGCACGCTCAGCCGCATCGACCCCGTTCCGGGCGCGGACCTGCATTTATCGATGGATATCGGCCTGCAGCAAGCGGCCGAAGCGCAGTTCCAGGGACGGCGCGGCGCCCTGGTGGCTATCGAGCCGCATAGCGGCGATGTATTGGCTTTTGTATCGGCGCCTTCTTTCGATCCCAATCTGTTCATCGACGGCATCGATGTCGAGAGCTGGCGCAAGCTGAACGACTCGCCCGACCATCCTTTGATCAACCGCCCGCTGTACGGCACCTACCCCATCGGTTCGACCTATAAGCCATTCGTGGCGCTTGCCGCGCTGGAACTGGGCAAGCGCACGGCGACACAGCGCATTCCGGATCCAGGCTATTTCGAATTCGGCGGACAGCGTTTTCGCAACGCAGGGGGAGCCGTATACGGCCCGACCGACATGCACCGGGCCATTGTGGTGTCCTCGGATACCTACTTCTTCTCGTTGGGCCCCGAAATAGGGG
>JAEWEH010000487.1 GCA_023389535.1 Pseudomonadota bacterium | reverse complement strand
AGGTTAAGCGATGCCAGCTTGTGTTCCGCAACCACGAGGCAGGCCGAGGCAGCGTCATTCTGCTGGCATGCATTACCGGCGGTGACGACGCCGTCCTTCATGACGGGTCGCAGGTTTGCCAGGCTTTCTAGTGATATCTCTTCGCGCACGCCTTCATCCCGGTCAATAACTAAATCATCGCCCTTTCGTTGCGCCACCCGTACCGGCACGATCTCGTGATCAAAGTGGCCGGCTGCACGAGCGGCTGCCGCCCGTCGATGGCTACGCACGGCAAAGGCGTCGGCTTCATCGCGGGTGATGTTGTAATCGCGTGCCAGGTTTTCGGCCGTTTCAATCATCCCGCTGATCCTGCCGAAGCGACTTTCGGGCTGGGAGCGTTCTCTCCCGCGCTCGAGGCGATCATGGAACCGCGTCGAACCGGCGCGTCGGCCCCAACGCATATCAGTGGTATAGAACTCGACGTTGCTCATGCTCTCGACTCCGCCGGCGAGCACGACATCGGCCGCTCCGGTCTGCACCATCATGGCAGCTGTCGCAATGGCCTGCAGGCCACCGCCACATCGCCGATCAAGCTGCATGCCGGCGACCTCGATGGGCAGTCCTGCTTGCAGGCCGACCCATCTGCCGGTGCAAGGCGTTTCGCCATTCATATAGCTTTGCGCAAAAATGACGTCATCGATCTGTGCGGGATCCATACCGGATCGTTGGACGACCGCTCTTGCGGCAGTAGCGCCCAGCTCCTCGACGGGGACACCTTTGAGGGCTCCACCGAAGGCGCCGATGGGCGTGCGTAAGGGATTTACTATCGCTGCTCGAATCATGCTGGTTCCATTGCGGATGTAACTGTGCTGCTAAAAAAAGCTCGCGTGGACAGGTGTGTTGCGGTTAATGCGGCCGAATGCTTAGCCGAATCGTCCCCCCGACACATGCAGGACTTCGCCGCTGATGAAGCCGGCGCGTTCACTGACCAGAAATGCGACGGCATCCGCGACATCGTTAGGGTGCCCGGGCCGCTTAATGGGTTGCATGGCAATGGCACGTTCCTTGATGGTGTCGTAAGTGGGCAGCGCCTGCACCATTTCCGTTTCCATAAAGCCGGGGGCGATGCAGTTGACCGTAATCCCGTAGCGGCCCTGCTCCATCGACAACGCCTTTGCCATACCGATCAGCCCGGCCTTGGCGGCAGAGTAATTGGCTTGAGTCGGATTGCCAAAATGAGCGCGTGAGCTGATATTGACGACTCGGCCCCAGCCTTGCTCGATCATTCGCGGCATGACTTGGCGCGTGACCAGGAACGCCCCCTTGAGCATGACCTCAATAACGCGGTCCCAATCATCGTCAGTCATCTTGACCAAGTATTTGTCACGTGGAAATCCGGCATTGTTCACAAGAATATGGACACCGCCATATTCTTGAACAGTTTCATCCACCAGGCGGGTGACATCTTCCGGCTTGGTGATGTCAGCGATGATGCAGTGCGCTTTCAGGCCGGCGTCCTGGATGGACTTCGCGGTGGCTTGGGCCTGGTCTGCAAGAATATCTGTAACGATCACGCTGGCGCCTTCCTCGGCAAGCCTCCGTGCCATCGTAGCCCCTAGGCCGCGCGCAGACCCAGTCACAATAGCGACCTTGCCGTTGATTCCTAAATCCATAATCTACGATCCTTCTGTATATCGGTTTCCATGCGGCTGGACGATGCTGTGCCACGGCGTGTCGCACCATGGCGCAGCGTCGCGCCAACCTAGTGTTGCAATTTGATGTTTGCGTCCTTGATCAACTTGCCATAATTGACCATGTCGCTGGCTATGCGTTCGACCAGCACCTCGGGCTTGCCGCCGCCGGGGGTGTAGCCCAGTTCCGCGATACGCGCTTGCACTTCCGGAATCTGCAAAATTTTGGAAGACTCCGCATTGATGCGCTCAATGGCGGCAGTGGGTGTGCCGGCCGGGTACAGGATGCCCATCCATATACCAATCTTAAAGTCGGGCAACCCCGCTTCCGCCAGTGTCGGCACATCAGGAAGCGCGGCCAGGCGAGGGCCGATCGACATGCCGATGGGCGTGAGCCGGCCGGACTTCAGATAGGTAAGTGCCGAAGCCGGAGAGATGAACATCATGTCTACCTGCCCCCCGACCAAGTCCGTCAGACCCTCCGCGGCCCCCCTGTACGGGATGTGCAATAGATCAAGGCCGGCATTATGTTTGAATAGCTCGGCGGCAAGGTGGTGTGAAGATCCATTTCCCGCAGAAGCGATGGTGTACTTGCCGGGATTGGCTTTCACCAGGGCGATGAGCTCCTTCAGGTACTTGGCCTCCACTTTCTTCGGGTTCACCGCCAATACCATAGGCAGATTGACCAGCAGGCTGACGGGCGCAAAGTCTTTGACGGGGTCGTACCGGACTTTCATCAGCTGAGGGTGGATGGTAAAGGCAACATCAGAGCCCCAGACCAGCGTCTGCCCGTCCGGGGGACTATGAGCGCCTGCCTCTGTCCCGATCAGTCCTCCGGCACCGCCACGGTTCTCGACAATGACCGTCTGATTGAGCGCTGTGGCTAGCCTTTCGGCAAACAGCCTCGCCGTGATGTCGGCACCCGCGCCGGGCGTATAGGGCACGATCAATTTCAAGGGGCCGCTTGGTTCCCACACCTGCGCGGCAGCGCTGCCGCAAAGTGCGACGGCGCTGACAAGGCTTGCTGTAGCGCGAAGCAAATATGCTTTCAGTAACTTGGATCTGGTCATTTATGTCTCCTCCGGTATTGTTCGATGATGGATTGCAATACAACGTGCCCTGCTGCTCGAAAACGGCGGGCAATGCCCCGCTTCTTATGGTGTTACTGCATTGATTCGGTATTGGTCCATGTGGGCGTCAGATGGTGCCGTCTGCGCGCAATTGTTCGATTTCTTCAAACGACATGCCCAGCAGGCCGCCGTAAATCTCCTCATTTGCGGCGCCCAGTTCTGTCGCTGGTTGATCAAATTGCACACGGCTCTTGGAAAAGCGTATAGGCAATCCCATTCCTACCGCGCCAGTATCTCCATACGCTGGGTGTAGAAGCCTTGTAAGCGCACCGCTTTGATGTAGCAATGGGTCTTGAAGCACCTCGTGAGGGCTGCGCACCTTGGCTGCCGGAACCTCGCGTTGCTCCAATAGTTCGTGGACGATCTCTTTTGAATCCTTGGTCATCGTCCATTCCTGGATCAACGCATTCAAGATTGCAGCATGCTGCATTCGCGAGGTGCGCGTTGCGAATCGTGCATCTTCGATGAGATCGGGTCGGCCCATCGCCTGCAGCAACGACGTCAGCCAATCCTGACGAAATGCCATGATGGCGACATAACCATCTTTGCTTGGGAACACACCGAAAGGGGCGGCCCTATCCATAAAATTCCCTGACCGGGCCGGCGCTCCATGCGGCGTCAGTACATCGAAGTGTTCTATCGCCATCAGCGAAGCCAAGGCATCCAGCATGGATACCTGGACGTATTGCCCTTCGCCAGTGCGGCCCCGCTGGATCAGCGCAGCCAGTATGCCTTGCACTAAGTACATCGGTGTAACCATATCGGCGATAGGTATGCCTACGCGGGTGGGCGGACCGTCCGGGAAGCCCGTTGCATCCATGATGCCGCTCAGGGCCTGCACGACGATATCCATGCCCTTCAGATTCGGATAGCCGTTCGGATCTCCAAAGGCCTTGATGGATGCGTAGACGATTCTGGGGTTGATTTGGCGCACGTGGTCGTAATCGACCTTGAGCCTGGATACGACGCCGTCGCTTAGGTTTTCCAGGAAAACATCGCAGGTCGCCGCCAGGCTTAGCAGGATTTTCCGTCCTTTCTCAGACTTCAAGTCCAGCGTGATGCTTTTCTTGTTCCGACCGCGGTTCAAGATGGACAGAGAGATTTCATCGCCGGAGCTGGCGCCGAAATTCAATCCGTCCTTGCCGACCGACGGAGGGTTGCCCCGAGCAAGATCGCTTCCCCCTGGCGCCTCGACGTGGATCACCTCTGCGCCCATGCCGCCGAGAAGCAGGCTGGCGTAGGGGCCCGCCAGGGCCACTGTCAGGTCCAGGACACGCAAACCGTGCAGGGGGCGGTCCGTGCTATTCATCATCGCTTAAAACCCGTCATTCTGGTGGTTAAATCATGCATGGGAGCGGGGTCAGGATGCCGTGGCTCCCGCGCCTATGCCACGTAGCCCGGTTTTTCCATGGTGACGATCGGCCAACTTGTATCCCAAGGCGTCTTCAGCGATGAGTACCTTCTGCACGTTTGCCGAGCCTTCTCCGGTGAACATCATGTCTGCAAAGCACTTGTAGCGTGAAACCCGGTATTCCACGGCGAGCCCATAGCCGCCGAAGATCTGTTGCGCCTTGTCGGCACAAAGCCTGGCAGTCTGGGAGGCGTGATACTTGGCCATGGAGGCGAGCCGGTTTGTCGGCAGGCCCGCGTCCATGTGTTGAGCAGTCTTGTAGAGCAGGGCGCGGCTGGCCTCGATGGCAACTGCCATTTCCGCGATGTCGCCCTGAATCAACTGATAGCTGCCGAGCGCATTGCCACGTACTTCGCGCTCGTTGGCATATCGCACCGCATCTTCGAAACATGCGCGCGCGATGCCAAGCGCCAGGGCACCCACGACTGCACGCCCGGATTCCAGTGCCCGCATGATAATCTTGAACCCTTCGCCCTCTTCGCCCAGTCGGTTCTCGACCGGTACGACGAAATCATCCAGATACAAGGCCGCCGTCCGGAAGGATTTGGACAATCCCATGGTGTCGATGGGTTGAGCGGTAAAACCCGGATATTTTTTGGGTTCGACAATGAAGGCGGTGACCCCCTTGGAGCCCGCGCGTGGATCCGTTTTGGCTAACAAAATGCCAGCATCGCATTCATTGCCCAGGGAGGCCCACATCTTGGAACCATTGAGCCGGTATACGTCACCATCGCGTTTTGCTGTCGTGCGCATGTTGCCTAGCGCATCGGATCCACCGCCTGCCTCGGTCAGAGACATCATGCCGATGATTTCTCCTCCGATGAGCTTAGGTACGTAACGCTCGACTTGCTCCGGCGTGCCCGCCAGAAAGATACTCGCCGGGCAGGTGCCCGATTGTTGATTGCTGCAACATGCGAAGCGCACGTCCAGCCGTGCAATTTCTTCCAGGATGACGACTGCGGCAAGGTAGCCTACATTAGTTCCTCCTACCTCTTCAGGAAAGAGCGAGCCGAACAGCCCGGCCTCGCCGGCTTTGCGAACGAGCTCGCGAGGAAGCTCTTTACGAGCTTCATAGTCATCCATGACGGGTACGACTTCCCGCTCCATGAAGCGGATCACGCTATCGCGGATAGCGCCAAGATCTTCCCCCAGTAAGTCCATCTGATTCTCCTTTTGCCAAGTAATGGTGTTGCAATGTGCACGCAGCTGCGCTCGGGCCGTGAAGGGCGTGTATTGCAAAACCCCTTGCGCCAACCGAACTCATACTGAGATTCAGGCTGCCGAGCGTCAACCGCGTCGGTATATTTGTTCCGTACTTCGGACTTTTGGCGCGAGGTGTCATGATTCTGTAATGACGGTACCAGTCTGCGTGTTCGTTTTCTGACGAACGCGCATTCCGTGCTTCAGACTTTCCGGTCATAAGGATCTGGCTGCGCACGGCTTGCAAGCGTTTGTCATGGAAAGGTAATTTTGACAGCGTGTAACCCGGCGCGGCTCGACATGGTCGGGAGGCGGAACCAAACTACGGAACAATTCCCATTTGCCGATTGACCCGTGATGAGCGGCCTGGGTAAATTCAAGCATTCCAAAACTGCCGGCGGAGCTCCAAAAGCAGGATTAGATTGAAAGAGGCGATCTTCATGACGGAACCTCTCATAACGCGGCCTGCGCGTACGTACCAAGTGACTTCGCTAGAACGGGGGCTGGATGTCCTGCGGGCAGTTCGCGACGCAGACGAGCCCATGCGCAACCGGGAAATCGTCATGCGTACGGGTTTACCCAAGGCGACTGTGTCAAGGTTGGTCCATACCCTCACGGTGCTGGGCTACCTGCGTCGTATCGATCAGGGTAGCTATGTGCTGGGCCAGGCAAGCAGCAAAGCCGGTCGTGCAATGCTGGAAGGACTAAGGCTTGAACGCTACAGAGTTCTGTTCAGTCGGCTTATGCTGCATCCGCAAAGCCAGGTATGCCTCTGGATGCACGTTCAAGGGAAGTTGATGCCGGTGTATCGGTGGTCGGCGGCAGGGGGCGCAGCGTTGGCCTGGGACGCAAGCCGCGAGCCAGCGACTCACGAATTGCTCATGGCTGCTTGTTTCAATCATCTCTGCGGTGCAGCGGGCGAACCCGAGGCGAGGGTCGGTGCATCTGAATTTCAGCGACAGCTTAGAGACGCCGGCTGGTGCCACCAATGGCATCCGTCAGCGGGTCAATCCACGGCGGGTGTAGGGGTTCGGATCGGACCTGCGGCGTTGGGCGTGCTTGTCGCGACCCTGTCGCACGCGAATCGCCCTGCTGCCGATCAATTGACGCATATCGGTGAGGCCTTGCGTTGCGCTGCCAACGCCCTTGCGTGTGAGTCGCCCGTTAGCCAGGATACGCCATGATCCCCCGACTTTTACCTGCAAAGTGGAATATTCCGGGCATGCCGCCTTCGACCGGAGACCTGGCTGGCGTTGTCAGACGCACCTACGGCCCGAGTCAGGGGAAGGCAGCAAAGCGCGCTTCGAGAAAGGTCGTATCGCCTCGTAAAGATCCGGGTACCGACTTCATCGAAGCGCTCGCGCACGGCATTGCGGTATTGGAATGTTGGCGCGGTACGGACGTATGGCTGACCAATGCCGAGTTGGCTGAGCGGTCCGGACTTACACGGCCGACCGTATCCCGGCTCGTGTCTGTACTGGAAAGCCTCGGATATGTAGTACGCGAGAATAAGCGGGGACGCCTGCGACTGACGGGCGCCACCTTGGGGCTCGGCTACGGCAGCATGCTGTCGGCGGGTGAGACGGCAAGGGCTGAGCTGATGGATCTGGCCTGCGAGCTTGATGTCTATGCCGCACTCAGCGTACACCTTGCGGACAAGGTCAAAATCATCGAAAACGTAGCTAGCCCGATCAATCCGGACATTATCCGCAACGATGTCGGCGCCTTGCTTCCCATGTGCCGGTCGGCGTCCGGGTTGGCGGCGCTGTCTGTCCTTCCTGAATCCGAACTGGCGCAATTGATACCTGCCCTCAAGATGCGTTACGGCGGGCGGTGGCCCGTCCTGGAGCGGCAAATCATCAGCAAAAAGCGTGAATACGCCAGCAGGGGCTATTGCACCTCGGCGCCCATGCTTTCGCATAATGTCGGGGCTGTAGCAGTGCCGTTTGCGGTACCAAGAAGCGACCGCAATTTTATAGTAGCCTGCGCCATGCCCGCGGAAAGCTTCTACCCCGAGCGCGTCGAGCGCATCATTGCCCCAAAGATGTTCAGTGCGGTGAATGGGCTAGCGCGTATTCTGTCGCCATAGCGGCTGCCAGCCAAGAACGATAATGGAAACACTATGATGGGTCCTGCGGCATCATTGCCGTTTCAAGCCCAGTAGCTCACGCGAGATCACCCATCGATGGATTTCATTCGGCCCTTCGTAGATACGCCCCAGCCTGGCAAGACTGGCCATGACCTGCAGTGGCATTTCTTGCGATACACCCATTCCCCCGTATAGCTGTATGGCATGATCGACGACATCCCATGCAGTTTCGGTGGCAGCTACCTTGATCATTGACACCTGGGCGCGCGCCTGGTCTCCGCGGTCGATACGCGCGGCAGCCTCGTAGATCATCAGGCGGCAGGCATGAATCCGTATCGCAGCGTCCGCTATCCAGTTCTGTACCGTTTGCCGCTCTGCCAACGGAGCGCCAAACGTCTTGCGCTGTGGCGCATAGTCGCACATCATGTCGAGCGCACGTTGGGCCAATCCCACATTCCATGCTGCAATTTGTACTCTGCGGGTGGACAGCCGCGCCTGCATCGGGCCAAAGCCGTAACCTTCTTTTCCCAGCAATTGCGTATCAGGCACTCGAACGTCTTCTAGACGGATTTCGTAGGTCGACGCGCCGGCTATCATGGGAATACGCCGCTCGACGACAAGCCCGGGGGTGTCCCGGTCAACGATGAAGGCTGATATTCCCCCCTTGACCCCTTTTGATTTGTCGGTGACTGCCATGACGATCGTCCAGTCGGCCTTATCGGCGCGGCTGATCCAGATCTTGCGGCCGTTGATCACCCACTGGTCTCCTTCGCGTTCTGCGCGGGTGATCAATGATGCAGGATCGGTGCCGGCGCCGGGCTCGGATATGGCCATGGCCGACTGGGTTTCGCCGCGCACATAGGCGCCCAAGTATTTTTCCCGTTGATAATCGCTGGCCGCGCGCAGCAGCATAATCAGGTTGGGCGAGTCGGGTGCGAATTCGAACGGGATGATGGTCTTGCCAAGTTCCTCATTGACGCCCACCATGGCGGTAACGGGAAGGTCGTAACCGCCCAGCTCTTTGGGCGCGTCCAGGCCCCATAGCCCGAGCTCCTTCGATATTTGATCCAGGCGTTTTCGATCCTCTGGTTGCAGCTCGAGCTGGCCCGTTGCAGCCAGACGCGAAAGCGCACCAGCCTCGAGGGGCATCAGATGGTCTTGTGCGAATCGCGCGACCAAATCTTTCAGTGCCCGGTGGTCTTCTTCAAGTTCGAAATCCATCTGCAAGTACTCCTGCGTGCGGCGGCGTCTACCAGGCCTGTTCCAGAATTTGTTCCAGTTCAGTGGCGTCTTGGACTTTGCGAGGATTGTTCTGCATGTACCAATCGTTGATCGACACGTCGGCCAGTTCGCGTAAAGAGTCTCGAGTAACGCCGACATCACGCAGCCGTCGGGGCATGCCGAGCTCTTTGAATAGCGCCCTGAATGCTGAAACGACAGCCGCGACGGTCGACGCTTCGTGAGTCGGTTCGAGCCCCAGCGCCACGGCTATATTGTCAATGCCGCTGCGCGAAGCCGGTGCATTGAACTGCAGGACTTGCGGCAGTACGATGGTGTCGGATATTCCATTGTCAACATGAAATTTTGCGCCGATGGCATGCCCGAGCGGAATGGCTATCCCCGCGCCAGTGTAGTCGGAGCCGTGGCCGCAGAGTATCGATGCCATCATCAGGTCTGCCCGCACGTCCAGATCATCGCTTTGGGAGGCGGTGCGTAGATGCTTCACTAGCAGCCTGATCGCGTGAATCAATAGCGCATCCGAAATGGGATCCCCGGATTTGGACATCAGGCCCTCAACCGCCAATACCAGCGTATTCACACCGGCGCTTACGATCAGTTCACGCGGAGGGGTCTTCAGAAATTCTGGATGAATCAGTACGACACGCGCTCGCGTTGCTGGGTCATACAGGGCCAGACGCTCGCCTGCAGTGGGATCCAGCAGCGCGCTGCCCGCTTTAATCGAGGCGGTTGTCGGGGTCGTGGGAATGACCAGTTGCGGCAGCTTGGGCTTTAGCAGCTTTGGGCTATGCAGCTTTCCGGCGCCGTCCGGCCTTGTGCATAAACTTCGTACGTCGCCGCCTTCAGCCATCAGGATGGCGGCCGCTCTGGCCGTCACGATTGCGGATCCACCGCCTAATGCGATGACTGAATCGGCATTCAAGCGCTTGAGTTCATTCGCGGCATCTTGAACCGCCGGCACCGGGCTGTTGGCGCGTACGCCAGTATACACACCGGCAATGCGGTCGCCCGCACTGTTTTTGACGAGATCGAGCAAGGCGCTGCGGCCTAGCGTGGAGCCGCAGAAAACGACTGCCCGGCTGCTCTTCAGCCGATCAAGCTCGGCTCCGAGCTTGTCCAGGCTGTCGGCTCCCTGGAATAGCCGTAAGGGCGGCACAATATGCTTGAATGATTTCATGTGTCTTTCCTGTTGATTGGATCTTTGTCACCACGCCTTTTCCAGTATTGGTTCCAATTCCGCTGAATCATGAACCTTGCGCGGGTTGGTTTCCATAAACCAGTCGGTCAACGATATTTCCGCCAATTTTTGCAGCGTATCTTGTGTTACGCCAAGATCGCGCAATCTACGGGGTATGTTCAGCTCGTCGAACAGCGCGTTGAACGCAGCAACGACTGCTGTGATGGTCGATGCTTCGTCGGACTGTGTCAGCGCAAGGGCTGCGGCAAGCTTATTGATGCCAGTGCGCGACGACGGGGCATTGAAATGAAGTACATACGGCAGCACGATCGAGTCTGCAATCCCGTTATTGGTTTGGTACATCGCCCGAATGGAGTGTCCGATGGCCATGGCGGCGCCGGCTCCGGTGTAGTCAGTGCCCTGGCCGCACATCACTGAAGCCAGGATCAGGTCGGCACGTACGGAAAGGTCATCGCCAGTTTTGACACGGGGCAGATTTCGTACCAGCAGCCTGACCGCATGAATCAATAGTGCGTCTGAAATCGGATCGCCTGAATGGGTCATCAGGCCCTCGACGGCCAGCACCAGGGTATTCACGCCAGCACTGACAACCAGATCCGGCGGCGCCGTCTTGATGAGGTCAGGGTGAATCAGTACCACTTGCGCACGAGTTGCCGGGTCGTACAGGGAAAGGCGTTCGCCTGCCACAGGGTCAAGAAGGGCGCTGCCTACCCTGACAGTCGCGGTTGTTGGTGTCGTAGGAATGACGAGTTGCGGTATTTTGGGTTTCAGCAACCTTGGGCTGATCAGCTTCCCGCTTGCATCCAGTCTCGTGCACAAAGTACGCGCATCGCCTTGCTCGGCCAACAGAATGGTCGCGGCGCGGGCGGTCACAATCGCAGAGCCCCCGCCAAGCGCGATCACCGCATCGGCATCCAGGCGTCGGAGTTCGGCGACTGCTTCCTGGACAGTGGGCAATGGGGTGTTTGGACGCACTTCGGCATACACCCCGGCAATGCGGCTTCCCGCGCTGGCCTTCACGAGATCGATCAATGGGCTTTGGCCCAGCGTGGACCCACAGAAGATGACCGCGCGGCGACTCTTTAGTCGATCCAGTTC
>JAEWEH010000486.1 GCA_023389535.1 Pseudomonadota bacterium | reverse complement strand
GTGGCGGCGGCGTGCGAGGAAATCGTGGCCGACGAGCGCAACGCTTTTCGCTACACGGGCCGGGGCAATCTGGTGGGGGTGATCACCAACGGCACGGCGGTGCTGGGCCTGGGCAACATTGGCGCGCTGGCCTCCAAGCCGGTGATGGAAGGCAAGGCGGTGCTGTTCAAGAAGTTCGCCGGCATCGATGTGTTCGACATCGAGATCAACGAGACGGACCCGGACAAGCTGGTGCAGATCATTGCGGGGCTGGAGCCCACGTTCGGGGGCATCAACCTGGAAGACATCAAGGCGCCCGAATGCTTTGCGGTCGAGCGCGCGCTGCGCGAGCGGCTGAACATCCCGGTGTTCCATGACGACCAGCACGGCACGGCGATCTGCGTGGCGGCCGCGTTCATCAATGGGCTGAAGGTGGTGGACAAGCGGATCGACCAGGTCAAGGTGGTGGTGTCCGGGGCGGGGGCGGCGGCCTTGTCGTGCCTGGACCTGATGGTGGACCTGGGCCTGCCGCTGGAGCACATCTGGGTGACGGACATCGAAGGGGTGGTGTACGAAGGGCGCACGGTGCTGATGGACCCGGTCAAGGCGCGCTATGCGCAGCGCACGGACGCGCGCAAGCTGGCCGACGTGATCGGCGAAGCGGACGTGTTCCTGGGCTTGTCGGCGGGCGGGGTGCTTAAGCCCGAGATGGTGGCGCGCATGGCGGCGCGCCCGCTGATCCTGGCGCTGGCCAACCCGCATCCGGAGATCCTGCCCGAAGACGCGCATGCGGTGCGCGACGACGTGGTCATGGCCACGGGCCGCTCGGACTACCCGAACCAGGTGAATAACGTGCTGTGCTTCCCGTACATCTTCCGCGGTGCGCTGGATGTGGGTGCCACCACCATCACGCGGGAAATGGAAAAGGCGGCCGTCTATGCCATCGCCGGGCTCGCCGAGGAAGAGCAGAACGACGTGGTGGCTGCGGCTTACGGCACCTACGACGTATCGTTCGGTCCTTCCTATTTCATCCCAAAGCCATTCGATCCGCGCCTGATCGTGCGCATTGCACCGGCCGTCGCCCAGGCGGCCATGGACAGCGGCGTGGCGACGCGGCCCATCGCCGATATGGAAAGCTATACGGAACAACTGCAGCAGTTTGTCTACCACTCCGGCGCGTTCATGAAGCCGCTGTTTTCAACGGCCAAGAAACTGGTGCGCGAAGGCGGCAAGGCGCGCATTGTATTCACCGAGGGCGAAGACGAACGCGTATTGCGTGCGGTCCAGGTGGTCGTTGACGAAAAGCTCGCGCGTCCCATCCTGGTGGGCCGCCCGCAAGTGCTGTTGTCGCGCATCGAGAAGTACGGCTTGCGGTTGCGCCTGGGCCAGGACGTCGAGGTCACCAATCCGGAATTCGACGAACGCTTTCATCAATACTGGACGACGTACTGGGAACTGATGTGCCGGCGCGGGATCAGCAAGGAAATGGCGCGGGTGGAAATGCGCCGGCGCCTGACGCTGATCGGCGCCATGATGGTGCACCTGGGCGATGCCGACGGCATGGTTTGCGGAACCGTGGGCGGCTATCATGATCACCTGCGTTTCATCGATGAAGTCATCGGCAAGGCGCCAGGCGCCAAGACCTACGGGGCCATGAATATACTGCTGCTGGACGAGCGCGTCGTGGCTTTGGTCGATACCCACGTCAATGACGAGCCTTCGGCGGAACAGATTGCCGAATTCACTTTGGCGGCCGCCGAACAAATGCAGCGCATGGCGCTGGTCCCCAAAGTGGCCTTGCTGTCGCGATCCAACTTTGGCTCCGGCAGTTCCGCCTCGGGCGCCAAGATGCGCGAAGCGCTGGACCTGATCCTGGAGCAGGCGCCCGACCTGGAAGTGGATGGCGAAATGCATGGCGATTGCGCACTGGACGAAGCGCTGCGCTCGCGCGTGCTGCCGACCTCGCGACTGAAGGGCGCGGCCAACCTGCTGGTCTGCCCCAACGTCGATTCCGCCAACATTGCCTACAACCTGCTCAAGACCACCGCAGGCAGCAATGTGGCGGTCGGCCCCTTCCTGCTGGGCGCGAACGCACCGGTGCATATCCTGACGTCCAGCTCCAGCGTCAGGCGCATCATCAATATGGCGGCTTTGACGGTGATTAACGCGAACTTGGGGTAATGGCGGACTCGTTATGTTACATTATTCCGGCAACTCTACTAGCACTCCGGTAATTCTTGTTATAGGACTTATCAGCGGGCACTAGGCCATAGCGAAGTGAAGTTCGTGCACATCCTGTAAATCAACGTGCTGACGGGCAACCCACAGATCATGAGCATCCTGCATGGCCAGCCAGCTTTCCGGGCTGCGCCCCAGTGCTTTGGAAAGGCGAAGCGCCATCTCTGGCGTAACACGGGCACCGCCGTTGAGCACGCGGCTGAGTGTGGAGGCGGCTACGCCAAGTGCTTTGGCAAGCTCACGTCCACTGACATTGTTGGGCTCAAGATAGATACCAGATATAAATTCTCCCGGATGAGGCGGGTTGTGCATATTCATCAGTGATAGTCCTCGTAATCCAATACAAAAGCGTTTCCGTCATCAAACTCAAAGGTGATGCGCCAGTTTCCGTTGACGGTGATTGACCAGCGCCTTTTCATTGAACCCTTGAGGGGGTGAAGCCTGAATCCTGGGATATCCATGTCTTCGATAGCCTGAGCGGTGTCAAGAGCGGAAAGTTGTAGGCGAAGGCGTTTGGCGTGATTGGCCTGGACGCCGGAAGCATTTCCGGTCTCGAACAAACGACGAAGGCCTTTGTGCCGGAAGCTTTTGATCATGGCTCGATTGTATGGTGTTGCGCATCGCGAATCAATGGGGTTTTCACGGCGCAAGAGGAGCGGATTGCAAGGCGGCCGCGAGCATGTAAAAATGCTCGCGCGCCAAGCGGCAGGGGGTAGCTGATGTCACGCCTTGCCGGTTCCTTTCCTCAATCAAAAAGAACATGTGAGCTGCCATGAGCTATGGAAAATTGGTAGGAAATTTCCCGATTCCTTTAAGGCGGGAGATAATCGCCTACGATAATCTGCCGGAGCACGGTGGATGCATCCTGCACTTACGAGGCGAGCCGAAGCGGATCGATCTGGATTTGTGCGCGGTCAATCACGATCGCGTGGAATTGACTGAGTTTCTTTGCGCGCTGCTGGAACGGCCGACGGCCGGCCCGATCAAGGTCGTTGTCGAAAATGGCAGGCTGACGATGGAACGCCCATTATCTAACAAGGCGGTGCTGGAGGCCGAGCGGGAAGAGGGTGTTTCAGTGTAGTGCTTCGCCGCCCATGTTTGGAATGCGACTTTGAATAAAAAAAGCACCTACATGACGCAGGTGCTTTTTTACTGAATTCTTTGGCGGAGCGGACGGGACTCGAACCCGCGACCCCCGGCGTGACAGGCCGGTATTCTAACCAACTGAACTACCGCTCCGCAGCGGTGTACTACCATGCCAGAAATTCTGGCGTCCCCTAGGGGATTCGAACCCCTGTACCCACCGTGAAAGGGTGGTGTCCTAGGCCTCTAGACGAAGGGGACAGGACTTAAACAAGCTGCGCATTGTAGCATATTTCAATGCGCTGTTTTTACTACTGCCTTGCGGCGATCTTCGTTAGACTGGTGGAGGTAAGCGGGATCGAACCGCTGACCTCTTGCATGCCATGCAAGCGCTCTCCCAGCTGAGCTATACCCCCGTCGTTTGGTTGTCTAGCGAAGAAGCGAGATTATGCACCATATATTTTTTTTGTGCAAGTCAGAACCTGTAGGTGGCACTCGCTATGATCGAACGACGCGAGCCATACCAGCAGTCGCCTCGGTCCAGGCAGGTACTGACGTAGGTTTTGTCGAAGAGATTGTTGACATTGAGCGCATAACGCCACGATGGGGTTTCATAGGCCAGCATGGCATCGACCAGGGTGACGCTGGGGGTATGGGGCGCGGCGCCATCCTGGAAGCCGCCTAGCCAGCGTACACCGGCGCCGGCGGACAGGCCGTTGATATTGCCGAGGGCAAAACGGTACTTTCCCCAAAGCGACGCCTGGTGCTTGGGCAGGCCTTCCAGCTGCTCATCCAGGTCAATGTAGTTGTAATTGGCGATCAAATCGAACTGTCGGCCTATTTCAGTCTTGAGCTCGAGTTCGACTCCGCGGTTGCGGGTCTCGCCGACCTGCGCCTGCCTGGTGGGGTTAGCCGGGTCATTGATCAGGCGATTTTCTTCCCGCAGTGTGTAGGCCGCGGCGTTGACCACCAAACCGCCATCGGCCGACTCATACTTGATGCCGGCTTCGACTTGCTTGCCGCGTAAAGGGACAAAGGATGCGCCGGACGCGTCGCGGCCCAGCACCGGCGTGAATGACTCGCTATAGCTGATATAGGGCGACAAACCGTTATCGGCGGTGTACATCACCCCCAGGCGCTTGGATGTGGCGCGGCTGACTTGTTTCTCGCTGCCATCGACGGCGTTCTCGGAGCGGTCCAGGCGCAAGCCCGCCACCATGATCCAGTTGCCGTAACGCAGCTGATCCTGAAAGTAAATGCCGGTATCGCGCTGGCGAGCCCTGGGCATATCGTTGTTGAAGGCCGGCGGCGTGTAGGCCGGATATACCGGGTTGTATGCGTCGATCAATGGGACCGTATCGGGCGACTCGAAGGCGCTGCTCTTGTCTTCCGTGGCATAGCTGGCATCGAAGCCAAACAGCACCTGATGCTTGATCGGGCCTGTGTCGAAGCTGCCTTCCAGATGCTGGTCGGCCGATACCATCCGAACCGTCGTGATGGTGCCGTCGGCATAACGGCTAAGCAGGCGTTTGTTGATCGGGTCGGCGGGCCAGCCATCGGCGCCGCTGAATGCATTGGCGTACAGGCTGCGATAGTCGACTTTATTATGCGACCAGCGTGTATTCTGGCGTACCGTCCAATGGTCATTGAAAGCGTGTTCGAAGCTCCAGCCAATGGCCTGCCGGCTTGAATTGTAGCGGTCCCAGTCCGGGTCGCCGATAAACGTGTTGGTGGGAATCCGGCCATTCGGATTGGGCAGGGAAACGCCTTCCCAAGGGAAGAACTGCGCGGTCGACCCCGACTTGTCTTCCTGCAGCAGGGCGCGCAGGGTGAATGATGTGCTGGCCGAGGGCTGCCAGGTCAATGATGGCGCCAGCACCCAGCGATCGTCCGGCACATGGTCCACCTGGGTGTCGGCAAGCCGGCCCAGCGCGACCACCCGATACAGCCATTCGCCATCTTCATCGATGGGGCCGGTGAAATCGGCCTGGATCTGGCGGCGGTTGTGCGATCCGTAGGATATGCCGATTTCGCGCATGGGTTCGGCCAGTGGCCGCTTGGTGACCATGTTGACGACGCCTGCGGTGCTGCCCTGGCCATACAGCATGGACGATGGGCCGCGCAGCACTTCGATGCGTTCCAGCGTATAGGGTTCGGCGCGGGTGGTGCTGGTGTACCAGTTGTAATTCGTACGCAGTCCATCCAGAAATACGGCGGGCTCCGAGCCCCGGATGCGGAAATTGTCGGAGCGCGAATCAAGCCCATAGGCGTCCGATCGCACGCCAGCCGCGTAATTGAGCGCGTCCTGCAGGCCGGTTGCACCTTGATCCTGAATCTCTTCACTGGTGATCACGGTCACCGATTGCGGTGTTTCGCTTAGCGGAGTATTGGTCTTGGTAGCCGAAATCGACCGTCTGGCGATATAGCCATCCACCGGCTCGAAGGGGGATTCCGCTGACGGTTGCGCGGTGACGGTAATGGGCGCAAGCGTGCGTGGGTCGCTCTGCTGGCTCGGCGTCGCAGGCTGCGCCGTTGCGGTCTGCATGCCCGCCGCCAATGAATACGAAAGCCAGCTCGTTACGGCGAGCGCACGGGCGCCCGGCCGGGTCGTTATCTTGCACGGCATATAAATCCTCTTCCTGTTTTGCGTTGCGTTTAAATCGGCTTCGTGGCGGCCGTCTGGCCTTATCGTCGCGGGAACATCCAGAACCAGATCCCCGTAACCGCGGGCAGTGCCAACGCCACCCAAGCCAGCCAATGCCAGATATCCACACCAAGCAATGCAGCCAGCAAGCCGAAACAGGTCAGTACGCCCAGCGTCGCAGGCGCGCCCCATACACGCCACATTGCGGCATACTTGCTTGATCTTGATGCCATCAGGGCCTCGACGGAGCCGGGCTGGGCGAGATTTCCCGCGCCAATCGTTCGATCCGGGCGTCATTCGCCCTGCGGCGGGCAATCCACAGATAAAGGCCGCTGGCAAGAACCACGATGGTCAGCAAATCAAGCAGCGCCCAGATCACTTTGAGCGGCATGCCGCCGTAGTCGCCGAAATGCAGCGGTCGGGACAGCTCCAGCATATTCAGATACCAGGGCGGATGCGCCACCGCGGTTACCGCGCCCGTGCCGGCATCCACCAGCACCGGTGTGAACAGGTGAGCGGTCAGCGGCGTGCTGCCTTTGGTCCAGATCACATAGTGATGGGGCGTGGCGTAGCGGTTGCCTGGGTAGCTGATGCTGACCACTTCATTGCCCGGCACCGCGCCGGCAGCGGCTGCAACCGCGGCGTCCATGGACGTGTGCTGCAAGGGTGGCGCATCATTGCGGTACGATGCAATCAGTTCGGCCACTGCGGTGGACTGCCAATACCCATACAGTGGCACGGCCAGTTCGTTGATGACGCCCGTCACACCGACGACGCTCGCCCAGACCAGGGTGACCGCGCCCAGAAGATTGTGCAGATCCAGCCACTTGAGTCGGCTGGAACGTTGCTTGCGGACGGTGCCGAATGACAGTTTCTTCATGAAAGGACCGTACAGCACCACGCCCGAAACAATGGCGATCACGAAAAGCAGGCCCATGACCCCAAGAAACAACTGGCCGGGCAGTCCCGCGAACATGTCTACGTGCAGCGCCAGCATCAGGCCCATGAAAGTGAACTGCTCTTGTGCCAGCGTGTCGCCATCCTGCAGCAGTGCGCCGGTATGGGCATCGAAGCGCATGTAGTGATGCTGTTTGGGGTCGGAAGCATAGGACGAAGACATGCCCACGTACACCAGCGGCTCGTGATCATCCATGTAGACATACTGGACCACTTCGCCGGGATATTGCTGGCGCGCATTCTGGACAATGCTGTCCAGACTGCTGCGCGGCGTGCCCTGCGCGACCACCGCATACGGCTTGCCATCGTCCAGCAAGTGTTCCAGTTCTTCGTGGAAGACCAGCGGCAACCCGGTAATACAGATCACCAGCAGGAATAGCGTGCATACCAGGCTGGACCACTTGTGAACCCAGTACCAGGACCTGAGCTTGGCGCCAGCCGTCATGCGGCACCCGGGGCGCTCGTCATGGCGCAATTGCGGTCCGCGAGGTGCTGCATGGAGATCCCCCGATTCTAGTTTTAGTGAAAATGAGAATGGTTCGTATTCTATGTGTCGAACGTTTTTTTTGTCAATAAAAAATTTGCATCAGGAATGTGCGGCCGAGCTCAGTCACGCTGCCAGGCATGGCATCGCCGGGTGCCTGGATTAATGAAAGGGAACGTCCCATACCCCTGTGCTTTGCCGCTGGTCCCGCAACGGCGGGCAAGGGCATGGGGCCGCATAGGGGAACAGCTTGATCCGGGCTGGTCAGTACCGGAGTGTGTCGAGGGGGCGGTGAGCCGCAGCGTCAGCGTACGTATGCGGACGGGGCAATGGCTTCACGGTGCGAGTTGCTTGGGGCTCTTGCCGCGGCGGCCGAGCAGGCCGCCTATCAGGAACAGCAGGGACCACGCCAGCACGGGTGTGTTGCTCCAACGGACATACGGCGTCAGGCCCGTCATGCCCTGCACCTCGACGTCCATTACGCCGCGGCTCATGGGCTCCAGGACGGCGCGCACTGTCCCATTTGGATCGATGGCCGCAGTCATGCCGGTATTGGTGGCCCGTATCATGGGCCGGGCGGTTTCCAGCGCGCGCATGCGCGAGATCTGCAGATGCTGGCGCAGCGCCCAGGAGTTGCCGAACCAGCCCAGGTTGCTCATGTTCAAGAGGATGGTGGCGCCCGGACCCCATTGTTCGCTGTCGCGCACCGACTGAATGATCTCTTCGCCGAACACGTCTTCGTAGCAAATATCGGGGGCGATGACTTGGCTGCGATAGCGAAAGAGTTCCTGACGCTCCGTGCCGCGATCAAAATCGCCCAGGGGTATGTGCATCCTGTCCACGAACCAGCGGAAGCCGGGTGGTACGAATTCCCCGAAGGGCACCAGGTGGTGCTTGTCGTAGCGGCCGTCGGGACGGCCTGCAATCAGGTCGTTCAGGGGGGTGGAAGCATCGAAGCTGATGGCGCTATTGGTATAGCGGTCCTTGCCCGCATGGCGGTCATGCAGGGGTGCGCCCATGATGATGCGGGCGTTGCGCTGGGCGGCGATGTCTTGCCATTGCTCCCAGACCGCCGGCGCAATCCGGTCCTGGAACAGCGGCATGACGGTTTCGGGTAGCACAATCAAATGGGGGGCGCCGTCCGGCTCTTTCGGCGGCAAGGCCGCCAGCTCCATATACGAGGCGATGCCTTGCTCGATCAGCTTTGGATCGAATTTCTCGGATTGCGGCACATTGCCTTGCGCCAGGCGGATGATAAGGGGATCGCCCTGGGGCTGGCTCCACGCGATATGCCCCAGGGCGATGCCTGCCAGCCCGGCCACGATGGTCAGGCCTACGCCCACTGCTGCCTTGGCATCGTTTTCAGTGTCTTTGGCATGGGCCAGCAATGCAATGGCGCCGGCGGCAAAGGCGGCCAGCCAGGCCACGCCGTAGACGCCTATGATGGGCGCCCATCCCGCCAATACACCCTCGACATGCGCGTAGCCGATGTTCAGCCACGGGAAACCGGTAAAGACGGTGCCGCGCAGCCATTCCAGTAAAGCCCAGCAAGATGCCCAGAGGGCAGCGGCGGCCAATTGCTGGCGGTAAGGTACCGGCCCACTACTGACTGGCCCCACGAGCAGGCGGGCCATGCCGGCGGCGATGGCGGTAAAGACGGCCAAAGCGGCGGCCAGCAGCAGCACTGCGGCCACCGCCAGCCACAGTGCCATGCCGCCGTAGTAATGCATGCTGATATACAGCCAGTACAGGCCGACGGCGAAATTGCCGAAGCCGAACATGAAGCCGGCCGCGGCCGCGCGGCGCGGCGTTTCAGTCCTGAATGCGAAGTAGGCCAGCACAGCCAGCGTGAATACCTGAACGAACGGCAGCGACCACGGTGGCAGCGGGCCCGGCGCGAACGACAGCGCATGCGCGGCGCCCAGCAGCGCCATACCTGCGTAGCGAGGATCGAAACGATCGCCAGTGTTCAAGAGGCGGACTCGCCGACAGTGTGAGGAGCCAGAGGATCGGGATGATCATGCTGGATATGCAGCCACAATGCCCGTTTGGCGTCGGCGCCTACGACGGTGATGTTCAAGCCCTGATGGCTGATACTGTCGCCCCGCCGGGGAATGCGTCCCAATTCCGCCGCCAGCCAGCCTCCCAGCGTGTCGTAGTCATCGTCGGGCAGGTCCGTGTTGAAGCTGCGGTTGAAGACATCGATCTCGGTAATGCCCATGGCGCGCCAGCTGTTCGTGCCAGTCTGGAAGATGGTCTTCTCGGCGTCTTCGTCGTATTCGTCTTCAATTTCGCCGACGATTTGCTCCAGCACGTCTTCCATGGAAACCAGCCCCGAAATGCCGCCATGTTCGTCGACCACGATGGCCAGGTGATTGCGGCTGCTGCGAAATTCATGCAGCAAGACGTTCAGGCGCTTGGTTTCCGGAATAAAAACGGCGGGCCGGACCAGGGGACGCAAATCGATCGCCGGGTTCGTAATGGATAACAGCAGATCTTTCGCCAGCAGGATGCCCACGATGTTGTCGCGGTCATCCTCGTAGACGGGAAAGCGGGAATGCCCGGTTTCGATGATTTCTGGCAGGACCTCGGCTAGCGGCTTGCTGATATCCAGCATGTCCATCTTCGAGCGCGGCACCATGATGTCGGCGACCGTCTGGTTGGAGACTTCCAGCGCGCCGGAAATCATGGCATACGATTCCCCGTCCAGGACCTGGCGATCGTGCGCCGCCTCGAGCACTGCCTTGATGTCTTCGCGGTCTTCGGGTTCGGATGGCCGCATGAATGCGGTCAGCCGTTCAATCAATGATTTGGATGAGGTTTTCGCCGGGCGAGGCTCGGAGTCGGGAGAGCTAGGTTCTGACATTGTCCAAAGGACTGAATACACGGACTTTTAGCATAACCGAAATTGATCGCGGTCGTGTACAAGGCATCAGTCTTGATAAGGGTTGGCGATGCCCATTTTGTTGAGAATATCGATTTCCAGGGCTTCCATGGCTGCGGCGTCGTCGTCGTCGATATGGTCGTAGCCCAGGGCATGCAGCACGCCGTGTACCACCAGGTGTGCGGCATGTGCCAGCGCTGGCTTGCCTTGTTCCTGCGCTTCGCGATGCAAAACGGGCACGCAGAGCACGATGTCGCCGCTGGCGGCCCCTTCGGCGTCCATGCCATATTCGAAGGTCAGCACGTTCGTCGCGTAGTCTTTGCCCCGGAACTCATGGTTCAGTCTCTGACCTTCGTCTGCATCCACCAACCGGATCGTCAACGCGACCGAGCGCAAGGCGGGAAGGCCGCACTCCTGCCTTTCCCGCGCAATGCCGGCCACCGCCTGCACGGCCCAGCGCCGCAGGCGCCATCGCGGCAACTCGGGGGCGGGTGTGGCGTACTGCACCACCAGGGATAGATCAGGAGACATAATCACCGGCTTTTTCGTAGGCATCCACGATGCGCGCGACCAGCGGGTGACGCACCACATCGCGGCTGGTAAAGCGCGTGGTGGCGATGCCTTGCACTGAAGACAGCACGTCGACGGCGTGTATCAGCCCGCTGGCCTGGCCGCGCGGCAAATCAACCTGCGAAGGGTCGCCATTGATGACTGCCTTGCTGCCAAAGCCTATGCG
>JAEWEH010000479.1 GCA_023389535.1 Pseudomonadota bacterium | reverse complement strand
ATGCTGGGGCTTACGCCGCGCCAGTACGAAGTCCTGGTGCTGCTGGCCCGCGGCTATCCGATGAAAACGGTCGGTCGCTACCTGAATATTTCCGTGGCCACGGCCAAAGCCCACACCGAAACGCTTTACCAGCGCCTGGATGTGCATAACCGCAATGCCGCGGTCTACGAAGCCTTCTCGCGCGGCGCCACATTGGGCTGGCCATCCATAGGCGGCGCACCGCCGCGCCCCCTGCCTGCCCGCGAACCGGAACGGGTCGTAGGCATGGCACCCCCAGCTTAAGGATCGTTTATAACAGACCCATCTGCAAGCGGGCCGGTTCGCTGATCATTTCCCGGCTCCATGGCGGATCCCAGACGAGGTCTACTGTGACCTCGTCTACACCTTGGATGGACAACAGCTTGTTGCGCGCCTCGTCGGCGATCATAGTGCCCATGCCGCAACCGGGCGCGGTCAAGGTCATCTGCACTTCGATGCGGTAGCGGTCTTCGGCCAGCGGCAAGATCTTGCAGCCGTAGACCAGGCCCAGATTGACGATATCCACCGGGATTTCCGGATCATAGCAAGTAGACAGCAGACCCCAGGCTGCATCTTCGACCGACTGGGCGGTGATGGGCCCGTCATGCTCGTGCTGCGCGGCCTCTGTGGGTTCGAAACCCAACGCGTCGCCATCCACCCCTTCGACCCTGTACAGATTGCCTTCCACCATGACGGTGTAGCTGCCGCCCAGTTGTTGGGTGATGGTGGCCTCGCAGCCTTTTTCGATCGTGACAGGGGAACCATACGGAACGGTCACCGCCGGGCAGTCCCGACTGACGATCACATCATTACGCGTGTAACTCATGGCAGAACCTCTTATTCCGTGCGAGCCGTATCCCTGGCTTGGGTAATCGCGTTGTGCAGAGTATGCCAAGCCAGTGTGGCGCACTTCACGCGTGCAGGAAATTCGCGCACGCCGGACAGAACTTCAAGTTTGCCGAAATCGCGGGCTTCGGGGTGCGCCTCGGTAAGCATTGCATGCATGTCATTGAACAGCGCTTCGACCTCGGCAATGGGCTTGCCTTTGACCGCCTCGGTCATGAGCGAGGCCGACGCCGTGGAAATGGCGCAGCCGTGCCCGACAAAACTGGCTTCCTGGACGACGCCGTCCTGCACCCGCGCATAGACCATCAGTTGATCGCCGCACAGGGGGTTATGGCCCTTGGCCACGTGGCTGGCGTCCGACATGGCGTGGAAATTGCGCGGATTGCGGTTGTGATCGAAGATCACTTCCTGGTAGAGCTCGCGCAGATCGCTGTATTGATCGCTCATCAGTGGCTGACCCCAAATAGCTTTTGCGCCTTGCGCAGCGCGGCGGCCAGGGCCGCAACGTCTTCTTCCGTGTTGTACAGGGCGAAGGATGCGCGCGCCGTACCCGGTATGCCGAAGCGCGTCATCAGAGGCATGGCGCAGTGATGCCCCGCCCGGATCGCGACGCCTTCGGTGTCCAGTATGGTGCCCAGGTCGTGCGGATGTATGCCTTCCACAATGAAGGAAGCAATGCCGGCTTTCTGGGCCGCCGTTCCAATGATGCGCACTCCCCCCAGCGACAGGAGCGCTTCGGTGGCCATATCCAGCAAAACACCTTCGTGCGCGGCGATGGCATCAAGACCGACGCTTTCTACATAGCGTATGGCTGCATCCAGCCCGACCACCCCGGCGATATTCGGCGTACCGGCCTCGAAACGCTGCGGAATGTCGGCGTAGGTGCTGCCCTCGAAACTGACGGTATGGATCATGTCGCCGCCCCCCTGCCATGGAGGCATGCCCTGAAGAATATCGTAACGCGCATACAAGGCGCCGATTCCTGTAGGCCCGTATAGCTTATGTCCGGAGAAGACATAGAAGTCGCAATCCAGCGCCTGGACGTCCACCACTTTATGGGCGACGGCCTGAGCACCATCCACCAGCACCAGCGCGCCCGCTTCATGGGCCAGGCGGGTGATCTCGGCCACCGGGTTGATCGTGCCCAGTGCATTGGACACATGGGCCACGCCCACCAGCCGCGTACGCGGACCGAGCAATGCGCGGTAGGCCTGCATGTCCAGTTCGCCGCTATCGGTCACCGGCGCTACGCGCAACCGGGCGCCTGTCTGTGCGCAAAGCAGTTGCCATGGCACGATATTGGAGTGATGCTCCATGCCGGTGACCAGGATTTCGTCGCCTTCTTTCAGATTGGCGCGCGCCCAGCTGAAAGCCACCAGATTGATGGCTTCGGTGGTGCCGCGGGTAAAGACGATTTCTTCGGAGCGGGACGCATTCAGCAAGCGCCGCACGCTTTCCCGCCCCTGTTCGTACAGGTCGGTTGCGTGCTGCGACAACCAATGCACGCCACGGTGAATGTTGGCGTTGGAGCGCTCGTAGTACGCGGTTTCCGCCTGTATCACTGCCTGCGGCTTCTGGGTGGTTGCCCCGTTGTCCAGATAGACCAGCCGGCGCCCCTTGATGGGCTGCGACAAGATAGGAAAATCCGCGCTGCGATCCAGCAATTCCGGCGATTTCGTCACGATAGCGGGTGCATTCATGCGATGTCTCCGAGTTCGGCGCCACCCGGCACCAGCGCGCGGATGGCGGTCTCGACCCGCGCACGCAGTGCGGGATCTTCCAGACGCGAAATGGCCTGGGCCGCAAAAGCGTAGGTCAGCACGTGGCGCGCGTAGGCTTCGTCCAGCCCGCGCGAACGTAGGTAGAACAAGCTGTTTTCGTCGATTTGGCCAACAGTGGCGCCATGGGCGCACTTCACATCGTCGGCGTAAATTTCCAGTTCGGGACGGGCGTCAGCCTTGGCCAGCCGTGACAGCAAGAGACTGTCCGAGCGCTGGATCGCGTCGGTTTTGTCGGCGCCGGGCGCAACCAGGATGCGGCCGCTGAACACGCCACGCGATGTATCGTCCAGGACACCGCGGTAGTATTCGTGGCTGACGCCATGCGGATGCAAATGGTTGATCTGCGTATGATGGTCGACATGGCGACGGCCATTGACATAGTACAGGCCATTGAGCAGCGCTTCGCAGTGGTCGCCGGTAAAGTTGGTGACGATATCGTGCCGGGCCAGCCTGGCGCCAAAAGACATCGAATGCGAGTTGAACACCGACCCCTTGGCCTGCTCGACATCCAGGTCACCCAGGTGGAAGGCTTGCTCGTCTTCCATCTGCAGCTTCACATGGGTGATGCGCGCGTCGTTGGACTGCTGGATGCGGGTCGTGGAACTGCTCAGGCTTGCACCACTGCCCCGCCCGACGAAATGTTCAATAATAGTGGCTTGCGACCCAGCCTCGGCCTGCACTACATTGCGCGTAAAGTTGGCCGTTCCGCTGCCTGCGGTAATGAACAGCAAGTGGATGGGCGCATCCAGCACGACCGCGCGCGCCAGCTTCACATAAGCGCCGTCCGAAGCCAGGGCCAAGTTCAACGCCGCGGTGCTTGCGCCATCGGTTTCACTGCCGAATAGGCTTTCCAGCGCTTCGTGGCCGCCGGCCAGCGCGTCGGATATCGGTAGTAGCTGTGCGCCAGCAGGCAGGCCGCCCAGCTCGGAAAGTTCCGGTGCATGGCGCCCGTCGACAAACACCATCCAGTGCCCGGCATCGCCTCGCCGCACGGTACGCACAAGTTCGCCTGCGTCGATCTGCGCCTGGGCAGGCGGGTTGAAGGCCTGCTGTTCCAGCACGGCCAACGAAGTATGGCGCCATGCTTCTTGCTTGGGCGTGGGCCAGCCTTCGTCGGCAAAGCGCTCGATGGCGCGGCGGCGCAGGGCCGCCAGCCATGGCGCCTGCGAGCCGGGCAGATGCCCACCGCGGTCGGTAAATTCACTTATCCAGGGCTGCGTCGAACTCATGCCGCAGCCCCTTTCTGTTCGGCGGCCAATTCCTTCACCCAGCCATAGCCGCGCTCTTCGAGCTCCAGTGCCAATTCGCGGCCGCCGGAACGTACGATGCGCCCGCCGGACAAGACATGTACGAAGTCCGGAACAATGTAATCAAGCAGTCGTTGGTAGTGAGTGATGACAATGAGCGACCGTTCGGGCGAACGCAGGCGATTGACGCCGTCGGCCACGACCTTGAGCGCATCGATGTCCAGCCCGGAGTCGGTTTCGTCCAGGATGGCCAGCTTCGGCTCCAGCAGTGTCATCTGCAGCACTTCGTTGCGTTTCTTTTCGCCGCCGGAGAAACCCTCGTTCACCGAACGGTAGAGGAATTCCTCGCGCATGCCGACCGCTTTCATTTCAGCCTTGACGCGCTTCAGGAAATCCATGGCGTCCAGTTCGGGCAGCCCCTGATGGCGGCGTGCGGCGTTGACTGCGGCACGCAGGAAATAGGCGTTGGATACACCGGGAATTTCGATGGGATATTGGAACGCCAGGAACAGCCCGGAGCGTGCGCGTTCTTCAATGGGCATGTCCAGCAGATTCTGCCCATTCCAGGTTACTGTCCCGCTTTCGACGATGTAGTTTTCGCGCCCGGCCAAAACCTGCGACAAAGTGCTTTTGCCGGACCCGTTCGGACCCATGATGGCGTGTACTTCGCCCGGCTTCACGTCCAGGTTCAAACCGCGCAAAATCGACTTGCCTTCAACCGCCGCGTGCAAATCCTTGATACTCAGCATTTCTGTTTCTCCTTAACCTACGCTGCCTTCCAGGCTTACACCGAGCAGATTCTGGGCTTCGACTGCAAACTCCATGGGCAATTCCTTGAAAACTTCCTTGCAAAAGCCGTTCACGATCATGGATACGGCGTCTTCGGCCGACAGGCCGCGCTGCATGGCATAGAACAATTGGTCTTCCCCGATGCGCGAAGCCGTTGCTTCGTGCTCGACGCTGGCCGTGGGGTTCTGGACCTCCATCGTCGGGAAAGTGTGGGCGGCGCAATCCTTGCCGATCGGCAGGGAATCGCATTGCGTGTAATTGCGTGCGTTTTCCGCCTTGGGCGTAATGCGCACCAGACCGCGATAGGTATTGCTGCCATGGCCGGCTGAAATACCTTTGGAAATAATGGTGCTGCGCGTATTGCGCCCCATGTGGATCATTTTGGTGCCCGTGTCCGCCTGCTGGCGATGATTGCTGAGCGCCACGGAATAGAACTCGCCGGTGGAGTCATCGCCGCGCAGGATCACGCTGGGATATTTCCAGGTAATGGCCGAGCCGGTTTCCACTTGCGTCCATGAAATATGCGAACGCGGGCCGCGGCAATCGCCGCGCTTGGTGACGAAGTTGTAAATGCCGCCCACGCCATCCTTGTCGCCGGGATACCAGTTCTGGACGGTGGAATACTTGATCTTGGCGTCGTCCAGCGCGACCAGTTCCACCACTGCCGCGTGCAACTGGTTTTCATCGCGCATGGGCGCCGTACAGCCTTCCAGGTAGCTGACGGACGCGCCTTCTTCGGCGATGATCAGCGTACGTTCGAACTGCCCAGTGTCGCGTGCGTTGATGCGAAAATACGTGGACAGTTCCATGGGACATCGCACGCCTTTGGGGATGAACACAAAGGAACCGTCCGAAAATACCGCGGAGTTCAGGGCTGCATAGAAATTGTCGCCCGGAGGGACAACCGTGCCCAGGTATTTTTTCACCAGTTCCGGGTGTTCCTTGACTGCCTCGGAGAACGAACAGAAGATGACACCGACTTCGGCAAGCTGCTTGCGGAAAGTGGTGGCCACGGAAACCGAATCGAAGACGGCGTCCACGGCGACCCCCGCCAGGCGTGCGCGCTCGTGCAAGGGCACGCCCAGCTTTTCAT
>JAEWEH010000445.1 GCA_023389535.1 Pseudomonadota bacterium | reverse complement strand
TGCCGCCTGTATCCAGGCGCAATTGGCAGGCCAGCAACTGGACCTGAACCAGGCAGCGCCTCTGCGCGACGACGTTTCCACGGACGAGATAACGCCGGTCACCATCATGACGCATTTCGACGATAGCCTGGCAAGCTATCCCTATACAGGCTTGTCGGTTCAGCATACGAGGCCTTTCGGGAAGGATGCCTTGCAGCGTTCGGGATTCAATGTGGTCGTGGCCGGCAAACGCTATGGCAAGGGCTCGTCGCGAGAACACAGCCCCATGGCCGAAAAGCTGGCCGGCATCAAGCTGGTCATAGCCGAAAGCTTCGAACGGATATATCGGCAGAACGCGGACAATATCGGCCTGTACACCAGCACCGATTTCGGCTTGATAGAACGGCTGCGCAACGGCGAAGCCATCAGCGTTGATGAAATTGTCCGCGGGCGCGATGCGCTGACCGCCGCCATCGTCGGCGCGGGCGGCTTGCTGCCCTTCGGGCAGGCATATTTAAATCCGGCCGATGGCGGTCATCGCACGGCGCCGAAGCACGCAGCCGTGCAGCCCGAAGGCCTCGCTACGATTGCGTCACCGGGCACTAGGCCCCGCACGTTGTTCGAAAAGATCATAGAGCGCCATGTGCTCGATACGGCCTCCACGCCTGTGGACCCGGCGCAGGGCGATGGCGTGTTCGTGCGTGCCGATTGGCGCTTCATCCATGAATACTACACCGGCATGGCGGCCCATATGCTGCATACGGCCTTTGGCAAGCCTCTGCGTCTGGTCGATCCGAGCCATATCGTCGTATTCGAGGATCACACCTCATATGTCGAAGAAAGTCCGAACCATGTGCGCGCCGGCATCGTGCCCAATGTGTGGGCGATGTGCCGGGCGCAACGTGATTTTGCCGAGGCCTACGGCTTGCGGCAGCACCGCACATTGACCGAGCAAGAAGCGGCGGTAGGGCAGGGAAAGGATCAGTCCGGGATTTCTCATGCGGTAATGGCCGAGTATTATGCCTTGCCCGGCCAGTTGGTGGTGGGTACCGATTCCCACACGCCGCACAGCGGGGCGTTGGGCTGCGTGGCTTTCGGGGTGGGTACCACGGACATGGCCAATGCCTTCGTGACCGGAGCAGTGCGGCTGACATTGCCGCAGGCCTTGCGCGTCGAGCTTGCCGGTGTGCTGCCGCCGGGCGTGACGGCCAAGGATGTGGTGCTGCATCTTTTGTCCCTGCCGGAGATCCGCTCAGGGGAAGGGGTGGGCAAAGTCTTCGAATTCACCGGGGCAGCCATCGCCGGGATGTCTATCGATGAACGCGCCACCTTGACCAATATGACGGCGGAATTGGGCGGCTTGACGGGAATCGTCGCGCCGGATGACCTCACGGTGGCTTTCTTGCGGGAAAGGCGCGGCCTGGAGTTCTCGCTTGAACCCTGGATGCGCAGTGATCCCGGAGCGCGCTACGCGGCGAGCATGCATGTCGATTGCAGTGCTTTGTCTCCCATGGTTGCGGCGCCCGGCGATCCCGGCAATGGTGTTGCGCTGTCGGCGCTGCGGGACCGGCCCCGGATCGACATTGCATATGGAGGCTCGTGTACGGCGGGCAAGCGCGAGGATTTTGATTACTATCATCAGGTCCTCGCCTGGGGCCTTCAGCATGATCTCAGTGTTCCGGAGAATGTGCAGCTGTATTTGCAGTATGGGACGACGGCGGTGCGGGACTATTGTGTTGCACAAGGATATGACCGTACGTTTGCAGCGGCCGGCGCGCGCATTTTGCAACCTTCCTGCGGCGCGTGCGCGAATTGCGGGCCGGGGTCTTCGCAATCTTCATCGCAAGTCACGGTCAGTGCGATCAATCGCAATTTTCCGGGGCGGTCAGGGCCAGGGTCGGTGTGGCTGGCCAGTCCGCCTACGGTCATGGCGAGCGCATTGGCGGGGGGGCTCGTGTCTTTTGAAGAATTGCAGGCGCGCTATGGTGCTTGAGCGGCTTGCCGTGTTCTCTCAATAAACACCACATCATCGTTTGGTTTTATAGGAATTTTTACGGCACGGAATTCGCTGGGTGACGTGACCCAGGACCATGCTTCTGATCGGGCACAACCGCGCGCCGGTGAACGATCGGCCTTGGCCTGTGCGGTATTCCCTTGCCACAACCCCGGCCATTGCTATAGGCGTTTCCTCCAAGCGGTTGTTGACGTCCCCGCCGACTACTATGTTTCTTACGCGGTGGCGGGATGTTTGGCGGCGCTGCTTGTTCTTCTGACGCGTGCCGGGTGTCGGAGCCGGGCCTTGCTCCTCGTGACCGGTCCGGCGCCCAGCGCGCCGGACTGCGGCGTCGCCCTCTCGTCCGCACATGCGTGCTCCCTACGAGTCCGCTCGCCCGGCCCCGAAAGTCGCCGCGGCCCGGCCCCGCCACCCGTCCCGCTGCGTTGTTGTGTGTTTGAGGCGCCGCTGGGGCGGTTTGGGTGCTTGGCCTTTTGCAGTGATGTCTGCTAGCACTGGAACAGGTCTTGCGCCGTCACGGCCTCGCGCGCCTGCCGCGCGGGCCGGGACATTGGGATTGGTCAGTCTGGAGCCGGCTGCTAGGCCTGATGGCCGTCTTTGAACGCGATTCCGTGGTATTTGCGTGGCGTACTGCTTTGGGCGAATGGTCGACGGGATCTGGCGGGGCGACGTTGAGGGCGGGAGACAAGAATCAGGAAATGCCTGCCTCATGCCGCCGCCTTAGACATGGAACGGTTTCGGTTTGGGTTGCGGGAGAGGCGGTTCTAAAACCGTTGTAAAAAATCCTTGCGTTTATCACTGTTTATTTATACAGTGTCGGTACTGGTGCTGTATGAATGAACAGTGTTTATGTTCCCGGCGCCAATGATCCCGATGGACGTGCCGTCGCCGCGCGATGCAGCAAGCGCAGTCTCCGGCCTTTTTATAAGAGACAAACATGAATACCAGCCGTTCCAGCAGTTCCAGTTCCCGCAATTCCAACTATTCCAAACGCTCGGGCGTGCATGGGGCTTTCAGCCCGTCGGGGAAATCGCCGGCGAAATGGCCGTTTCCCGCGAAGCGGGGCGGAGATAAACCAAAACTCAGCAAGGGGTCGATGGCGGCGGATGTGTGCCTGGTTGCCTTGTGGGGGGCGAGCATTCCCTGCGTAATGTGGCTGGGTGCGGCGGGCGGCTTTTAAAGCGCGGTTTTTCCCTATATAATACTTGGCTTTGCTAACTCATCCTCTAGCTGGCTTATTCTTTTGAATATCCAATAAAGGGGTTTGCCACGGCGTTTTCGTGCAAGCCTAGCCTATGCCCAGCATACGATGAAACTGGAGTGTTCTACCATGAACCTTATCGAACTTCTTGAACAAGAAGAAATTGCCCGCCTTACCGGCGGCGAAGCCAA
>JAEWEH010000437.1 GCA_023389535.1 Pseudomonadota bacterium | reverse complement strand
CTTGCACGATTTCTTGCAGTTGCATGGCTCGTTCACCTATGGAAGTGGCAGGCAGTCCAATTGTGCCAAGGTGAGCGCGGCGTGAAACCGGCGCTTTGACCCTTAGCGCATCCGACTATACATTCCGCATGAAGCCGCTACAATCCAAGACATATAGGAGACATTCCCATGTCCACGGATTTTCCTGGTTTTTCGGGTCCCAGCGCCAGTACCGAGGCGCCGCTGGAGATGCTGGCGGCTTGTCATGTCCGCATCGAACGCCAGTGCTCGACCTTGAAGCGGCTGGCGGAATATTTGCCGGATCATGGCAGCGACATGCAGGCGCGGCAGGCGGCCCGCAATATCATGCGTTATTTCGATACGTCGGCCATTCAGCATCATGCCGACGAGGAAGAAGACCTGTTCCCCGCCCTGATTGAATCCATGGCGGGGTCGGACGCGGTGTGCATACGTGAGATGGTCAGCGGGCTTAGCGCAGACCACCGCGAGCTTGAATCGCGGTGGCGTGTACTGCGCGATGCGCTGGCCCGGATAGAAAGCGGCGAGCCCGCCGCGCTGCCAGGCGAAGATGTCCACGCCTTTACCGGCCTGTATCAGCGGCACATCCAGCGTGAAGAGGACGAATTGCTGCCGATGGCGGCGCGTCTGCTGGGCGACACCGATATCCAGCGTATCGGCCAGGCGATGCGGCGGCGGCGCGGTATCGGCGACGATATGCTCTAATTCGCCGGCACGCTTTATCGAAGAGGCTGCCCGCCAGCAGCCGCTACCTTCCCGTCCCCTGCGTTTCGGCCCTGCACCGCAACGGCCGGCCTACAAGCGCGTCACACTCAACTCATCGCCGAACACCCGATGCGCAATCTCCGCCAAATGGGGATGATGGCTGAAGAAGATCACCTGGGTTTGTTCCGACAGCTGGGCCAGGGCCCGCAAGCCCGCCTCGGCCCGCTCATCGTCGTAGTTAATGAACAAGTCATCGGCGATGAAAGGCAATGCCGGCGCCTGTTCCAGGTGCAGCTCCAGCGCGGCCAGACGCAAGGCCAGATAGAGCTGATCTCGTGTGCCATCGCTCAGGCCGGAAATACCCACGACACTACGATCCGGCCTCTGACCCTCCAGCACCATGGGCTCCTTGTCGAAATCCACGCGCAGGCGCTCGAACGAGCCCAGGGTGAATTGCGAGAACAAGGTGCTGGCCCGGCCCAGCATCGGGCCTTGCTTTTCTTCGCGATAACGATCTATGGCCCACTTCAACAGCCGTTCCGCAGTTCTGACTTTGATATAGCGTTCGGCTGCGTCGGACATGCCGGCCAGCGCTTCCTGGCGCCGCGCCTCCGCCCGGGCGGCATCGTCGGCGCCGGCGATGCCGTCCAGCACGCGGCGCGCCTGGTCCAGCTCGACAGCCAGCGCGCTTTGCTGCTCGGTGCCTTGCTCAATGCTGTCATGCACGTCCATCAGTTCAGCCGCGAGCGTCCCTGGTTCCATGGCCTGGACTTCTGCCTCCAGCTGCTCACGCGACAAGCCATCGCCGTCCTGCGCCAACCGCAACAGGATGCCCTGCGCTTTCTGTGCAAGCTGGCGCTGCTGGTCGGACTGCGCAATGCTTGCGGCCAACGCGGCAATATTGTCCGCGCCCGCCAATTCCATCAGCGGAGCCAGCCGCGCATCGGCCTCGCGCCCCGCCTGCTCGGCTGCCTGTTGCTTTGCAAGCTCTTCGGACCAGGCACGCGCCAGGCTGTCCGCGGTCGTTCGCGCATCCCGCGCCGCGGCAAGGCGTTGCACCAGCAATTGGACGATACGCAAGGAGTCAGCAGCCTGCTCGGGCATATCCTGCAATGCCATCCCGGCGTCTTGCGCCAATTGCCTGGTCCGGCCGATGAACTGCTGCAGCTCGGCGCGCATGGTATCGATATAGTCGGACTGAATGCGGCGAATCTTGTCCAGGTCTTCAGCGAGCCCGGCCATCAGGGATAGGGCGCCCTCCACTGCCCCAACCGCCATGTCATCCGGAAGATGCGCCGCGCGCAAGGCGTGCAACCACTCGCCGCGCCAGGTATTGAATCTCGCCCGCGCGGTGTCGATGGCCTGCTCGGCAGCCTCGAGCATGGGGCGGGACATGGCATCCTGTTCCTGCAAGGCGTCGCGCCTGACGTTGGCATCGTCCACTTCCCGGATATGGGCTTCCGCGCGGGCGATTAGCAGCGCCAGATCCTCTTCAGCCTGCATGCCTTTCGGCACAAGCTCGGGCAAGGATTCCGCCAGAGCTTGCCTCAGGGACGCCTGCTTGCCGTGCAATGCGCGCTGCTCAAGCCTCGCGTCTTCCAGAACGGCCGTTGCCTTCAGCACGCCATCCTTGCGCAGCAGCCAGTCCTGCAGATGCTCCAATGGCATGCCCGGCAATCCCAGCTGGCTGGCCCTTGCTTGCCATGCCGCCTCGCCGGACAGCAGCGCAGTTTCGGCTGCCTGATGATCGCGTTGCGCGTCGTCCAGTTCCAGGCGTGCGTGCTCCAGCTTGTGTTGCAGCGCCTGCATTTCGGCAGCTTCTTGCGCGGTACCTTGTCGTGCGTCGGCCAGCGCATCCGCCTTGTGCATGGCCTGCTCGAATTCGGGCGCTGCTTCTATCATTTCGCGCCGCCCCGATTTCAGATCCAGCCATGTTTGTTCGCGGTCTGCCCTGGCGGCCAGCACTTCGTCCTGCAGGACGGGACGATGCAAACGG
>JAEWEH010000419.1 GCA_023389535.1 Pseudomonadota bacterium | reverse complement strand
GCTGACGGCGGCGATGCCGACGAGTTTGCCGGCCTTGATATTGGGCACCATCAGCGGTGGGGAATCCACGTTGAAGTCGACTTCGCCGGAGAGCAGGTCATTCAGCGCCTGCGCGCTGCCCTTGTAGGGGATGTGCAGCATATCCACGCCGGTCGCTTTGGAAAACTGGGCAGCCGCCAAGTGTTGCGAGCTTCCTACCCCCGACGACGCATAGCTGAGCGGCTTGGTCTTGGCCAGGGCCATGAGCTCTTCCATATTCTTGACGTTTATTTTCGGCGTCGCAGTAAGGATGAGCGGTGTGCTGGCGACCATGGCGATGGGGGTGAAGCTTTTGTTCACGTCGTAAGCCAGGTTTTTGTACAGCGCAGGCGCCGTGGCGTTGGAGTTGGAGTGCCCCATGAGCAGGGTGTAGCCGTCGGGCTGGGCGCGCGCGACCAGGTCGGCGGCGATGGTGCCAGCGGCGCCCGGCTTGTTCTCGACGACGAAGCTTTGGCCCAGACGCTGTTCCAGTTCCTTGCTGACCAGCCGTGCGACCACATCCGTAAAGCCGCCGGGGCTGAAGCCGACGACCATGGTGACGGGCTTTTCAGGGTAGGCAGCGTGTGCTGCCGCACACGCCGTCGTCAAGGTCAGGGCCAGGATTTTCGAAATAAATTTGATTTTCATGTCTTCTCCGGGTGTCCGCATGGCCGGGTAGGGCCCAGCCGTTGCGGTTGTTATCGTTGCTATATCTAACCTGCCGGGACCTTCCAGAAGGAAGGGCACGCCATTTACTGCTCTTGGGCCTCGCGGGCCAGCGCCCGTTCGCGCACTTGTTCGAGATCTGGTGGAGCGGGGAAGCGTTTGTCCCAGCGGCCGGCCTTCATGACCTGGCCCGGTGCATCGTGCCCGACCATCTCGACCATCTGCTTTGCGCAAAATACCAGACGGTCCAGATCCACGCCAGTGCGGAAACCCATACTATCCAGCATGTGCACAAGGTCTTCCGTGCATATATTGCCTGTAGCGCCCGGCGCATAAGGACAGCCGCCCAGCCCAGCCAGGGAGCTGTCATAGCGGTCGATCCCGGTGGCGAGGCCGGCGATCACATTGGCCAGGCCCATGCCGCGTGTGTTGTGAAAATGCAAGGTAAGCTCCAGACCCGGCCAGCGCTGCGTCAGGCCTTGGCACAATGCCTCGACCTGGGCGGGGTTGGCCATGCCGGTCGTGTCGCATAGCGTAATGCCCTGCGCTCCATCGGCCGCGAACTTGTCGCCCAGGCGCAGCACTTCGTCGGGGGATACAGCGCCTTCCATGGGGCAACCGAAAGCCGTGGAAATCGAAATGTTGACGTCGGTTTTGCCAGCGGCTTCGGCGATGATCTGCGACAGCGCGCGTGTCGACTGTTCGCGCGTCATGCGCAAATTCGCCAGGTTGTGCGTTTCGCTTGCCGACATCACCAGGTTGATCTCGTCTACGCCGCATTGCATGGCACGTTCGGCGCCACGCATGTTGGGGACCAGGCAGACATACTTGACGCCAGGCGTGCGTTCTATTCCTTTCATGACCTCTTCGGCGTCGCGCAGGGCGGGGATGGCTTTGGGCGAGGTGAAAGAGGTCGCCTCGATCTTGGACACCCCCGTGCGGGACAGGGCGTTGATCAGCGCGATCTTCTGTTCCGTGGGCACGAATACGGGTTCGATCTGCAGGCCGTCGCGCATGGCGACATCGTGGATATGTATGCGCCGGGGGGCGCCGGACAGCATGCCTTGCGATGCTGCCCCCGCTGCCAGGGGGTTCTGGGTAACCATCAGATGATCTCCTGTTCTTTCAGGCGCTGGATGTCGTCGGCTTCCCAACCATATTGACGCAGCACTTCTTCGGTATGCTGCCCAAGCCGTGGGCCGCCCCCATCGAAATTGCCAGGCGTTGCACTGAGCTTGGGCACTACGCCCGGCACCTTCAGGTGCGAGCCATCTTCCAGTGTGATCTCGCGTATCATGTCGCGCGCCTGGTACTGTTCGTCTTCGACGATGTCCTTGACGGTAAAGATCTTGCCTGCGGGCACGCCGGCCTTGGCCAGCGCTTCAAGCGCTTCGTCCATGCTCAGCTTTTGGCTCCATTCCGCAATGGCGCCGTCGATCCGTTCCATGTTGGCAACTCGCCCGGGGTTGCGCGCCAAAGCGGGCTCGTTGCCAAGGTCGTCGCGCCCAATCAGCGACATCAGGCGGGGAAATATGCTGTCGCCATTGCCTGCGATCAGGAAGTATCGGCCGTCTTTGTCGGGGTAGGCATTGGTGGGGGCGATGCCTTGCAGTGCGCTGCCGGCCGGCTCGCGCGTCATGCCGAGCCGGTCGTATTCGGGCACTGCGCCTTCCATCATGTTGAAGACCGACTCATACAACGCCACATCAATGACTTGGCCTTTGCCTGAGTTGGCCAGGCGGTTATAGAGCGCCATCATGACGCCGATCACGCCATGCAGGGCCGACAGCGAATCGCCAATGCTGATGCCCGGACGCACGGGCGCCTGACCCGGCATGCCGGTGATGTAACGCAGGCCGCCCATGGCCTCAGCGACCACGCCGTAGCCGGTGAGATCGCGCAGCGGGCCGCTTTGGCCATAGCCGGAAATGCGCAGCATGATCAGGCCGGGGTTTTCCTTGCTGAGCGATTCGTAGTCCAGGCCCCATTTTTCCAGCGTGCCGGGCCGGAAGTTTTCGATCACGACGTCCGCTTCCAGAATCAGCTTGCGGGCGACGGACTGGCCTTCCGGTTTGCGTAAATCAAGGGCGACCGACCTTTTATTACGCGCTTGCACGTGCCACCACATGGACGTTTCCCCGTCATGGGTGCGCCAGGATCGGAGCGGATCGCCATGGCTGGGCGGTTCGATTTTTATGACGTCGGCGCCGAAGTCGCCCAGGGTCTTGCCGGCAAACGGGCCTGCGATCAGGCTGCCCATTTCGATAACACGGATGCCATCCAATGGTCGTTGATTCATGGGTAATAGTAGGTATGAAGGTACGAGGGTCGGTGGCGGGTCGCACGCCGACCCGGCCAGTGATTCAACGGCCATGATAAGAATCCCAGCGGACCCTGTGAAGCGATGCTTTGGAAGCCTAGCCATCGTGTATCGCGATGTCAGATTCGGCTTGCGTCCTCGCGATAAGACGAACGCCGGCTCGGGCGGCGCCTCAGGTTTGGGAGGTCTCTTGCGCCCGTTCTTCAGAATGGCGCAGATGCTCGTGCAGCAAAGATGGCAACATCGGCCAGGCATCCTGCGCTTTGCGTACCAGCATCAGTTCGCGGCG
>JAEWEH010000413.1 GCA_023389535.1 Pseudomonadota bacterium | reverse complement strand
TTCCAGCGCCGGCCGGGTTGCCTCGAGCAGCTTGGCGTCGGGGGCCATACGCCCTTGCAGCAAACGCAAGGCGATATCCGCAGCGCCCAGGGTGCCGGTGACCCATATGTCGTCGCCTACCCTGGCTGCATCACGGCGCAAAGCCTGTTGCGGCCGGACTTGCCCCATGACCGTCACGTTGATGATGACACCTGTGGTGCTGCGCGCCGTATCGCCGCCTATCAGGGGGCAGCCGGCGCGATCCGCGAGCGCGTAAAAACCGCTGGAGAAAGCAGCCAGCCAATCATCGTTGATCGCCGGCAGGGCCAGACTCAGCAGGCAGGCCACGGGCTGCGCGCCCATGGCCGCCAGATCGGAAAGATTGACCGCCAGCGCCTTGTGGCCCAAGGCATTGGGATCGACGTCGGCGAAGAAGTGCCTGCCTTCGATCAGCAGGTCGGTGCTGGTCGCCAGATGAAAACCGGCATCGACGGGGAACATCGCGCAGTCATCCCCCACGCCGACAAAACCGCTGGGCGCCGGCCGGGAAAAATAACGCGCGATAAGTTCGAACTCTTTATTCAACAGAGCCTCGGGGCGCCTTAGGGCCGTTAGCGGCGCGCGGCAGCCTGTACTTCATGCGGCCGCACGTCGGCGGCCATTTTGTCCAGCACGCCGTTGACGAATTTGAATCCATCCGTGCCCCCAAAAGATTTGGCGAGCTCGACCGCCTCGTTGATCGCCACCTTGTAAGGCACTTCCACGTGATGGATGAGTTCGAAGCTGCCTATCAGCAAAATGCCATGTTCTATGGGAGAAAGCTCTTCCAGCGGCCTGTCGACGTAGGGCATGAAACGCTCGCGCAGTGCAGGCGCTTCTCGCAACACGCCATGCAGCAAGGTTTTGTACCACGTCGCGTCGGCCTCTGAAAATTCCGCGTCATCGCGGATGTGGGCATCGATTTCGCCGGCATCCTGCAAGCCGTCACTGCCCCGCAACAGCCAGGCATAAATGCCCTGCAATGCGAATTCGCGCGCGCGACGGCGCGCGCTGCGTGCATTGGGACGGCCCGACGCTGCCTGGTTCTTACTTGTCGTCAAGATCGTCGTCCTCGTCGTCGTCATCCTCGTCATCGTCATCGTAATCGTCATCATCCGATTCCGGTTCAAGCGCAGCGACAAGGTTCGCCATTTCGACCGCGCTGCGCGCGCAATCTTTGCCCTTTTCCGACGCCCGTGCCTGCGCCTGCTCGTCGGTGTCGGTGGTCAGCACGCCATTGGCCACGGGAATACCGGTTTCCAGCGCCACCCGGCTGATGGCCGACGCGCTTTCGTTGCTGACGATCTCGAAATGGTAGGTTTCGCCGCGGATGACCGCCCCCAGGGCAATCAGCGCGTCGAATTCAAAAGTCTCGGCCATTTGCGCCAGGGTAACGCCCAATTCCAGTGCGCCCGGCACGGTGACTACCATGACGTCCCGTTCGTCCACGCCCAGCTCTGCCAGTTCGGCCAGGCAGGCTTCAAGTTCGGCCTGGCCGATTTCCTCGTTGAAGCGAGACCGCACAATGCCGATATGCAGCCCTTCCCCGTTCAGATCGGGAGACAAAGTGTATGGGTTCATAGTCATTTTCCTGTTAGGGGGTGGGAGGTTCACTATCGTAACCCGTTATCGTCAGGGAAAAGCCCGCCATGCTGGGCATTTTTCGGGGCCGGGCGAGCAGCCGCGCCTTGCCGACGTTCAGATCCCTCATGATTTGTGCGCCGATGCCGTAGGTTCGCAAGCCATAGCGGCTTTCCCGGTCGGACACAGCGGCGTCCGGTTTTTGGCCTTGCCTCCAGACATCGACCTGGTCAAACAGCATATCGGCCGATCCCTGGCAATTGAGCATGATCAGCACCCCGGAAGGGGCGGCGGCGATACGGCGCGCTGCGTCGGCAACACTCCAGCTGTGCCCGCTGGCGCCTTCGAACAGGATATCCAGCATGCTGGTGGGTTCGTGCACCCTGACCAGGGTTTCGGTATCGGGGGAGATATCGCCATGGGCCAGCGCCAGATGCAGCGCGCCCGATGCCAGGTCGCGATACGCGGTGGCGTCAAACACGCCCCAAGGCGTTTGTACGCTGCGGCTGACCAGACGTTCGACCATGGACTCGTGTTCGCTGCGGTATTGGATGAGATCGGCAATGGTGCCTATCTTCAGGCCATGCTCGCGGGCGAACAGTTTCAGGTCCGGCAGGCGCGCCATGGTGCCGTCCGGCTTGAGTATTTCACAGATTACCGCGGCCGGGACCAGGCCCGCCAGCGCGGTCAGATCGCAGCCAGCCTCTGTGTGGCCGGCACGAACCAGCACACCGCCGCGAACGGCCTGCACGGGGAAGATATGGCCAGGCTGCACCAGGTCGGCCGGCTTCGCATCGCGCGCAACCGCCACCTGTATGGTGCGCGCCCTGTCGGCCGCCGATATACCGGTGTCCACGCCCTCGGCCGCCTCGATCGACATGGTGAAGTTGGTGCCGAAGCGCGTACCGTTGCGGCTGGCCATCAAAGGCAGGTCCAGCTGGCGGCAGCGCTCTTCCGTGAGCGTCAGGCATACCAGGCCACGTGCATGCGTGACCATGAAATTGATGGCTTCCGGCGTGACGAATTCAGCCGCCATGACCAGGTCGCCCTCGTTTTCGCGATCTTCTTCGTCAACCAGGATGACCAGCCGGCCGGCTCGCAATTCGGCGACGATTTCCGGAACGGGCGAAATCTCGAAGCTTTGCGCTGCCTCGAGATCCGCATCGAAAGTGTTGCTCATGACAAGAAACCCATTGAAAAGTTGGCCTATTTTAGCGTGTAAGGCGACGACGCAGCGCGTGCCACGGGACTGCCTGTGCCCGTGGCGCGCTGCCGGCATGAATGGGCTTGCAGGATGTGAATGAACCCGGGCCGCAAACCCGGTAATATCGGGTCCTCAGTGGCTCGCACCAGCATAAGCGGGCATGAAAAGGATAAGCATGAACGCGAAAGCAGACGCATCCGACGGACGGCGCAGCATACAGTCAGTGGAAACCGGGTTTCCACTGCTGGCCGCGCTGGTCGACGCCGCCCTGCCCCTGACGCTGCGGGATCTGTCGGCACGGGCCGGCATGACTTCCGCCAAGGCGCACCCCTATCTTGTCAGCTTCACCCGTGTAGGCCTGGTAAAACAGGACCCGGCGACGGGTCACTATGAATTGGGCCCCTTCGCCTTGCAAATGGGCCTGGTCAGCTTGCAGCGCCTGGACCCGGTCCGCGTCGCCTTGCCGCATGTGAACCAATTGGCCGGCCGCATAGGCCACACCCTGGCCGTGGCCGTACTCGGGTCGCATGGCCCGACCATGATCCATATCACACAGGCCAGTTATCCGG
>JAEWEH010000373.1 GCA_023389535.1 Pseudomonadota bacterium | reverse complement strand
ATGTCGAACCGAGCGTTGTCGAACGGCATCGATTCGGCCTTTGCTTGAACGGTGCGAAGTTGTCCCAGGCCTCGCTGCGCAGCCGCTTCTTCTACCGTGGCCAGCATGTTGGGGGAAGGGTCCAACGCGATCGCGCGGTCCACTAACGGCGCCAGTGCGAAGCTCAGGTGTCCGGCGCCGCATCCGGCATCCAGCAGTTCGCCCTTGCTGGTGTGCATAGTCACCAATTCGCGCGCATGGATCAGATCGGGCCCTGCTGCGTGCACCGCGCTTTGCAAATAGGCCTGGGCCTGTGCGTCGAACTGGGCTTGAATGGTCTCGCTATGTCCTGTTTTCACGATGGCTCCTTGAAAGGGCCAACGATATACGCCTTGTTATCCGCTTACAAGATAGCTTCTTATCCTGGTATAGACAGTGCCAGGCAATGCGGCATCAAGCTTCTCAGCACTCAGGTTAGCTTGCTGTTGCCCGCTCATTCCGTGTTTCCCGAAAGGCGCGGGGCCGAAGTTGGATCCAGTCCCGATCCATCGTTTTGGGCCACTGAAGCGATCCATCTTTTGAAGATCCTCAGTTCTTCGCTTTCTCGTTTAGTTTCGCCACTTGGAGACAGGAAATAATAAGTGTAGTCTCCGAGATCGACGCTCAAATCGCACGGGGCGACGAGTTTGCCTTCCCTGAGCTCTTTACTGACGAAAACTTTCTGAGCAATCGCAACGCCGTGGCCCTGCAGAGCAGCCTCGAAAGCCAGCATGGAGGACTCGTATTTCATGCCGCGGGATAGGTCTATATTATTGATCCCTGCAGCGCCCAGCCAGATCGACCAGTCATCTGGGCGTGCCAAGGTGTGTAGCAATATTTCCTGCGCTAGTCTGGATGGCGAGGCATACAGGCGTTTTCCTTCGGCAATTTCGGGAATGCACACCGGCGTGATTTCATTGTCGACAAGACGAAGAGCATCGACCCCTTTTCGTTCCCCGCGCCCCAATTCTATGCCTCCATGAAGGTCTTCCACAGCAAAGTCTATCGGCGCACCCGAAGTGCGCAAGCGCACTTCGATGCCGGGATATGCTCGGTGAAAGCTAGCCAGGCGAGGAATAAGCCATTTCACAGCGATCGTCGCGGGCGCTCTCATTTTCAATATCTTTCTCTTGCGGTGATCCCGGATATGATTGGTCGCCAGGCGCAGGCCAGACATGTGCGTCGACACCGCGGCCAAATACTCCGTGCCGACGGAAGTCAAACTGATGCTCCTGTGCGCGCGAACGAAAAGCTCTACGCCCAGGTGTTCTTCGAGCATTCTGATATGGCGGCTGACTGCTCCGGGTGTAACGCACAACTCGTTTGCAGCATGGGTGACGCTCGATAAACGTCCCACCGCTTCGAACGCCCGCAGCGCATTAAGTGGAGGTAGGCGGTGGTCCATGAAATTTTTCGTTTAAAAAAAGTCAATCATCGCATAAATAAAAATCGATTGAGGCACTAGAGCGATCCTTTTAGGATCTCAATGTCCTTGGGTGAAGAACAAGTATCCAAACATGCATACCAGCCCAGGAGTGCTACCTTCCGTGTTTTTCCACAATTGTGAGGATGATTTCCATGAAGTCGACGGTATTTACGAAGTGTGCGGGAATTCTTTTGGCATTGTCTTCTTCTTTGACCTTCGCGGACACTTACCCGTCCAAGCCAGTAACTATTATCGTCCCGACCACTGCAGGAGGAATCGCGGATAATGTGTCGCGGCTGATCGGAAGCAAGTTGGGCGAGTTATGGGGCAAGGCGGTTGTCATTGAAAATCGCTCAGGGGCCGGCACGCAAATCGGCTCGGAGGCGGTAGCGAAATCCAAACCGGATGGCTATACCTTAATGGTGGCCTATACAGAGCTTGTCACGCTGCCCGCGTTGAATAGCGGCTTGCGGTTCAATGTCATTGACGACTTCACGCGCATCACCAAGCTTGGAAATGTGCCCGCGGTTATTGCAACTAAACCTTCGTTGCCGGCCAATAACCTGAATGATTTGCTGTCTCTGCTCAAGTCGTCCCCCGGCAAATATACCTATGGATCGGGGGGGCCGGGATCCATCATGCAACTGTACGGAGAGTTGTTCAAGCAGAAAGCTGGCGTCGATGTCTTGCATATTCCATATCGCGGCTCCGCCGAGGCCACCTTGGCTGTGATGGGCGGTGATGTGGACATCATGTTCCAGCTTGCGTCGGCGAATGTGGTCGCGCATAGCCAAGCGGGCAAACTGAAGCTGATCGCCGCGACCACTCCACGAAGGATTTCGCGTTTGCCGGAGGTTCCGACAACTTCGGAAAGCGGCATGTCCGAATATCAAGTCCAGGCATGGTATGGCGTTTTCGCCCCTGCTGGCCTTCCAGCCAAACTCGTGAACAAAATCAACGCCGATGTCGCGAAAGTGGTTGCCATGCCCGACGTGCAGGAGCGTATGGCGACGCTGGGCATAGAGATTGAAACGAGCAGTCCCGCGGAGTTCGACGCTTTCGTGCGCGCAGAGCACGATCTGTGGGGCGGCCTGATTCGCTCGTCTGGCATTCATACCAATTGAAATCAAGTCCATCAGAGAGGTTGTGTTGAGCTATTCGCCTTTTAATTACCAGCCGTTGACCTTTTACGATGCTCGGGAACAGTTCCTGGCCGGAACCAGTTCACCGGAGGCATATTTGGAACGTTGCCTTGAACAAATCGCAGCGCGCGAGCCCGTCGTGCAAGCCTGGGTCAGAGTCAACGAGACGGGGGCGCGACAACAGGCGTCTGCGTCCGCGAAGCGATATCGCGAAGGAAGGCCGCTGTCGACTATCGATGGAATGCCCATAGGCATAAAGGATCTGATAGAAACCAAGGATATGCCCACCGAGATGGGCAGCCAGGCATACGCGGGAAATTTCCCGAAACGGGATAGTGCGTTGGTCAGGGCGCTGCGGGATGCAGGAGCCATTATTCTGGGCAAAACCGTTACCACAGCGTTAGGTTTTCTCGATCCGGGGCCGACCAGGAACCCATTTGACGAAAAACGTACACCGGGCGGCTCTTCGAGTGGTTCGGGCGCTGCGGTCGGTGCGGGCATGGTTCCGGTGGCAATTGGAACGCAACTTATCGGCTCTGTCCTTAGGCCGGCCAGCTTCTGCGCCAACTGGGCGCTGAAGCCTACGTATGGTGCCATCAATAGGGGCGAGCGATTGGGTTTTAGCCAGTCGCATGTAGGCATCCATGCGGGCTGCGCTACAGACATGTGGCAGGTAGCGATTGAAATCGTACAACGGGCGGGCGGCGACCCCGGCCATCCCGGCCTATACGGGGCTATTGACATACCGCCTCCGAAGAAACCGCAACGACTGGTCGTTGTCGAGACCGAGGGTTGGCCACGTCTGGATCGCGCATCTCGGGAAGCATTCGAGGCGGCGGTAAATAGTTTGCGATCTGTCGGGGTAGAAATTATCCGTCGTTCCGACAACAAGCTAGTCGAGGCATTCGAACAGTCGATCGCCTCCGCGACCGCGCTGTCGCTTAAGCTGAGTGCTTGGGAGCAACGATGGAGTCTCAAGAACCTGCTGGAACAGCATCCAGGCACTCTTGGGCCAGCCTTGCTCGATCAGCTCGCGATTGCCGAAGCCTTATGCCTGGATGATTTTCGATCTGCACTGGACGAACGGAACGAAGCGCGGGCAAAGCACGCGGCATTGTCCTCGGTCGGCGACGCAGTGATCAGTTTGGCATCGGTCGGCCCGGCTCCCATCGCGGTAGAAGCGATGTCTTCGCCTTTCCCCACTGGCGACGTCGCATTTAGTTGTGTGTCCTCTTTGCTGGGAGCGCCAGCCATCAGTGTGCCGGTGCTAGCGGTGGATGGAATGCCGCTGGGCTTGCAACTGATGGGGCAGCAGCATATGGACGAAGCCTTGACAGGCACGGCGCGATGGGTGGCTGCCAGCTTGCTGGAGAACCGATAAGATGTCTTCGCTGGGACATTAGTGACGAAAAAGGGAGTAGCCCACGTTGTGCAGTTAAAGGTACAGGGCATCGGAACCGTCCGATGCCCATGGTTGCATGGAGGCTCACAACTAACGTCGATAATGCCGCCTGCCGCCGCGCCTGTCCCAGTCGCGCGAGTTGCGTCCGCCCCTGTCCCAACCGCGAGAAGTGCGGCGATCGTCAGACGTCAGGATATTTCCCAATAGCCCGCCTGCGGCGGCGCCGCCTACGGTGTATAACGGGTCGCCCTGGGATACGACGGCCCCGGCGGCGGCGCCCAGGCCTGCCCCGATGAGTGTGTTGTTGCCCTTGCGGTCGTAGGTCGCACAGCCGACGAGCGTGGCGCAGGCCAGGCTGATCAAGGTGATACGCGCGATGTTGTGCCGGAATGACATGGCAGTGCTCCTTGTGTATGCATGTGATTCCAGCGTAATGACGACCGCGGTCGCGGGCAAGTGGTTCGGCGCGGTTTGTAGTCGACTGCAATAATGATGCGCGCCGGCAGCCTTCTTGTAACGCTTGCGTAGCATCTTCGAAATCGCCAGAAGCATGTGTTGCAAGCTGCGACAGGCTAGCGCGCTGCGCGAATGTGGTCCGGTCGATCGCCTAAGTCTCTATGAATTACTACAATGGGCAGCGCTCGATCGACGGTCGCTCTTGATGTCGGTCCCCGATCAAACATCTCAGATAAGCGGCAGCCCTTCATGAATTCAGCCGGATCGTCCACCGCCCATTCCGCTGCAGGCTCCCTGCGGCCGTCCAGCTTGATCGCACAGGGCCTGCTGGGATTAAGCCTGATGCTGATCGCGTTCAACCTGCGTCCATTGTTCGCCAGCCTTTCGGTCATGCTGCCCGAGTTATTGCAAGGCACTGGCCTGACTTCCATCAGCGCAGGCTATCTTACGACCCTGCCCGTGCTGTGTCTGGGGGCCTTCGCTCCTCTTGCTCCAATGCTTGCGCAGCGGATCGGCCCCGAACGCACCTTGTTGCTGGCGCTGTTGGTGCTAGCGGTGGGAACGGGGCTGCGCGGCCTGGGCAGTATCGAAGCGTTATTCGTCGGAACGGCGATGGGGGGCGCAGCCATCGCGGTGGGCAACGTGCTGCTGCCCAGTGTCGTCAAAAGGGACTTCCCCAAGGCGCCGGCCCTGATGACCGGCCTATACACCATGGCCCTGTGCGGTGGCGCCGCAACGGCCGCGGCGCTTACCCTCCCTATGGCCACGATGCTGGACATTTCATGGGAAGGCGGCCTGGCCATGTGGGCTTTGCCTGCGGCCGTCGTGCTGGTGATCTGGGCGCCCCAGGCATTGCGGGCGGGTATCGGGCCCCAACGCTCGCGGCACCATGTGCGTGGTTTGTGGCGCGATCCGCTCGCCTGGCAAGTCACTTTCTTCATGGGCTTGCAATCGGCGCTGGCGTATTGCGTATTCGGCTGGGTCGCGCCGATCCTGATGGAAAGGGGGCTGGACGGCGTACAGGCGGGATTCGTCTTGTCGGTTTCCATCATGGTGCAGGTGCTTACTTGCCTGCTTGTTCCGTCCTTTGCAGCCCGGCTCCGCAGCCAAAGCCTGATCAACGCCGCGCTGGCCCTGACAGCGGCCGCGGGTCTGTTGGGATTGTTGCTTGCGCCATTGTCCACCATGTGGGGCTGGGCGGTGCTGCAGGGCATAGGGCAGGGCGGCCTGTTCGCCATGGCGATGACCGTCATTGTCTTGCGCTCGCCGGATTTCCATGTGGCCGCGCATTTATCCGGCATGGCGCAGGGAATCGGCTATCTGCTTGCCGCATTCGGCCCCCTGCTGGTCGGTGTATTGCATAGCGCGACCGGCAGCTACGTCGCCAGCGGCTGGCTGTTCGCGCTGATCGGCCTATGCGCTGCCTTGAACGGCTGGGGCGCGGGCCGCCCCGTCCTGGTGAAGGTACGTAGCGCCGTATGAGTCCTGTACACTTCTCTGTTATTTTGGACAGCCCCCGACAGCCTGCGCATGTTTCCTGATTTAGCGGTACTGATTCCGTTCTTTCTGATTGTCATCGTGGCGGTGTACTTCCACACCGTCACGGGTTTCGGCCTTGCGATGATCGTCATGGGCATGGCCAGTGGCATGGGCGTGGCGTCCGTGGCGGCGCTGGCGTCTATTATCAGCATCGTGACTCTGGTCAATAGTGCGGTGGCCCTGCGCGGCAATTTGCACCATATCGAGTGGCGCACCGCTGGCAGCCTGCTGCTGGGTGTATTGCCGGCGAGTGTGTTGGGTGTGGTGCTGCTCGAATATCTGAGCAGCGCCGCGGCCGACTTGGTGCAGGTATTATTGGGCGCCGTCATTGTCTATGGCGGCTTGAACTTTGCCTGGCGGCCCCAACCTTTGGAAAAAGTCTCCAGCCAGCCGAATTTCGTGTATTACGGCTTCCTGGGCGGACTGGTCGGCGGCATGTTTGCGATCCCGGGCCCGCCGCTGATATTCCAGTTTTACAGGCAGCCCATGACACTGCCGCAGATACGCAGTTACCTGATTTTCCTGAACGCCTTCATTGCGGGCGCGCGCACGCTTTTTGTCGGTTGGCAGGGCGGCCTGACCGAAGAAATATGGGTGCTTAGCGGCTTATGCATCCCGGTGGTGGCCCTGGCAACCTTGGCGGGCCGGCACTATCCGCCTCCTTTTTCCGCACACACCATGCGCCGGATAGCCTTCGCCGTACTGGTGCTAATGGGCCTGGGCCTGATGCTGCCCGTTGCTTTGAACTATCTATTTGGGCGATAATAGTCGCGTGGGGCGACTGCCCCTCTTCATGCGCCGTATCGATAGTTAATGGCTATTGATTTAATAAAATTAATCAATTTTACAAATCAATAGTCGCGGCCTATACTGATCACATATTCAGTTTTTTCAACCCCTTTCGAGAGGAAACGCAATGTCCTTGATCAACACCAAAATCAAACCGTTCAAAGCAACCGCTTACCACAACGGCAAGTTTGTCGACGTCAGCGACGAGTCCATCGCAGGCAAGTGGTCGGTATTCGTTTTCTACCCCGCCGACTTCACTTTCGTGTGCCCGACCGAACTCGAAGACTTGGCCGATCTGTATCCCGAATTCCAAAAAATCGGCGTTGAAGTATTCAGCGTCTCGACCGACACGCACTTCTCGCATAAGGCTTGGCATGACACTTCGGCCGCTATCGGCAAGGTGCAATACCCCATGCTGGCCGACCCCACGCACGCCCTTTCCCGTAACTTCGAAGTGCTGATCGAAGAAGAAGGCATTGCACTGCGCGGTACGTTCGTGGTGAACCCCGAAGGCGAAATCAAGGTCATGGAAGTACACGACAACGGCATCGGCCGCGTCGCTTCCGAACTGCTGCGCAAGGTCAAGGCAGCCCAGTACATCGCCGCACACCCCGGCGAGGTTTGCCCGGCCAAATGGGAAGAAGGCGGTGAAACGCTGAAGCCCTCGCTGGACCTAGTTGGCAAGATCTAAGCAAGCGCTGCCCGCGATAGGCAGGTAGCTCATACGCCGCTGCGCCCGGGTCATCAGCCCGGTGCGCAGCTCATCCGGAATCCTCTTATCAAGAAGGTAGGTACGCTATGCTCGACACAAATCTCAAGACTCAGTTGAAAACTTACATGGGAATGCTGTCCCAGCCGATCGAACTTGTGGCGCATCTTGACGATGGCGCCAAGTCTCGCGAACTGCGCGAGCTGCTATCGGAAATTCAACAGATGTCCGACAAGGTTACCCTGTCCGAGCTCTCCGACAGCGACGAACGCAAACCTTCCTTCAGCATCAATCGTGTGGGCACGGATATCGGCGTTACGTTCGCCGGCATTCCGATGGGCCACGAATTCACTTCGCTGGTGCTCGCTTTGCTGCACGTCGGCGGCCATCCCATCAAGCTGGACGAGGCCGTTATCGAGCAAATCCGCAACCTGGATGGCGATTACCAGTTCGAAACCTATTTCTCCCTGTCATGCCAGAACTGCCCCGACGTGATGCAGGCCCTGAACATGATGTCCGTCATCAACCCGCGCATTCGCCACGTGGCGATCGATGGCGCGCTGAATCAGAAGGAAGTGGAAGCGCGCCAGATCATGTCGGTGCCGACCATGTTCCTGAATGGCGAAGTCTTCGGGCAGGGCCGAT
>JAEWEH010000030.1 GCA_023389535.1 Pseudomonadota bacterium | reverse complement strand
CTCGCCAGACTGGTGTGTAACGATGGGGCGGCGGTCTTGTCCGATACGCGCAATCGCCTGTGGCAGCAAGCCGTTCAGGGCGGCCGCCCCCTGGCTGCCGCCGATGACCAGCAAGCGCAGAGGCCCCTGGCGCGTGGCATAGCGCTGTGCGGCCGGAGCGGTGCAGGCGATTTCCTGCCTGACGGGATTGCCGACCATGACGGCGCCCGGCAAGGCCCCGGGAAAGCCCACCAATACTTTATCCGCCAACTTGGCCAGCCAGCGATTTGCCGTGCCGGCGACCGCGTTCTGTTCGTGCACGACCATCGGTATACGGCGCAATGCGGCCATCACGCCGCCTGGGAAGGCAACATAGCCGCCCATGCCCAGCACGACATCGGGGCGTATGCGGGCCAGAATGCGCCCGGCCTGCCAGCACGCGCGGCTCAAGGTGAACGGCAGCTTCAGCAGGGCCATCGGGCCTTTGCCCCGCAGGCCCGAAAAACGCAGGGGCGCCAAGGTGAAGCCCTGGGGCGGCACCAACCGGCCCTCCATGCGATCTGGATGGCCCAGCCACATGACATTCCAGCCACGCGCTTGCATTGCGTGGGCGACCGCAAGCCCCGGCATGATATGCCCGCCCGTCCCTCCGGCCATGATCAGCAAGGTGCGTCCGGTCATGTTCGCTTGCCTCGCATCATGTTGCGGTTTTCGAAATCGACGCGCAACAGCAGCGCCATTGCGACCAGATTCATCAAGATTCCGGAACCGCCATAACTGACCATGGGCAGCGTCAGGCCCTTGGTCGGCAGCAAGCCCAGGCACACACCCATGTTGATGAAGGACTGGACGCCAAACCACAAGGCCACGCCCTGCGCTACCAGTCCGTTGAAAATACGCTCCATGGCAATGGACTGCCGGCCAATCTCGAAACCGCGCCAGACCAGGAAGATGAACAATGCCACCAGGAACGCGACCCCGACAAAGCCCAGTTCTTCGCCAATGACGGCCACAATGAAATCGGTGTGAGCCTCGGGCAGGTAATGCAGCTTCTCGACACTGGCGCCCAAGCCCACGCCGAACCATTCGCCCCGCCCCAGTGCAATCAACGAATGGGACAACTGATAAGCGCTGCCGTAAGTATTTTCCGGATTCCAGGGATCCAGATAAACGAAGAGACGCTCCCGGCGCCAGGGAGACAGCCAGATCAACAGCAGAAAGCTGCCGACCAGGATGCCGAGCAACACGGAAAACAGCTTGCCGTTGATGCCCCCGATGAAAAGAATGCCCACCGCGATCGCCACGATCACCATGAAGGCGCCCAGGTCGGGCTCGAGCAGCAGCAGTATCCCTACTACGGCAAGCGCGCACGCCATGGGCAGGAAGCCACGCAGGAAATTCTGCATGTGTTCCTGCTTGCGCACGGTGTAGTCCGCGGCATACAGCAACACCGCTACCTTCATGAGCTCGGACGGTTGAAAATTGATCGGCCCCAAGGGCAGCCAGCGCCTGGCCCCGTTGACTTCACGGCCTATGCCCGGCACCAGCACGACGACGAGCAGCAGCAGGCATCCCAAAAAGAGCGGCACGGCCAGCTTTTGCCACACCTGCATGGGCACGCTGAAGGCGAACAAGGCGCCAAACAGCCCGACCAGGATGAACAGGCCGTGACGCAGCACGAAGTAATAGCGGCCATAGCTTTCATAGCGCGGGCCGTCGGCCAGGGCAATGGAGGCGGAATAAACCATCAGCAAGCCGAACAGCACCAGCGCGCAAGCGGTCACGAACAGTGGCATGTCCATGACAGGCATCGTGGTGCGCCCCGGCCTGACCGCGTTCACCCCGGTGCCCAGATCGGCCATGCGGCTCATGCCACCTCCCCGCGGCTCAAGGCCAGCTCATGGACGGCGTCGGCAAAACATGCGCCCCGCTGCCCATAGTTCTTGAACATATCCATGCTGGCGCAGGCAGGCGAAAGCAATACCGTATCGCCTTCACGAGCCAGCGCAAACGCTTCGTCCACCGCTTCCTGCATGGTTGCGGCGTGGCGGATGTCAAGCTCGGCGCCCTGCAGCGTCGCTTCGATCAGCGCTGCGTCCTGACCGATCAGGACCACGGCACGCGCATGGTCTCGCACGGCCCGGGCCAGCGGCGAAAAATCTTGCCCCTTGCCCAGTCCGCCGGCAATCAGGACGGTTTTTCCTTCCGTGCCTTCCAGCGCGGCAACCGTGGCGCCCACATTCGTGCCTTTGCTGTCGTTGATGAAATCCACGCCGGCGATGTTGCGTATGAATTCTGTGCGATGCGGCTCGCCCGCGTAGTCACGCAGCGCCCGCAACATGCCGGCCCAGCCGAAGCCCAGGCTGCGTGCGAGCGCCAGCGCCGCCAAAGCGTTCAAGGCGTTGTGCTGTCCATGCACCCGCAGGGCGTCCGCCGGCATCAGGCGGGTCACACGCCCCTCGGCGCGCGCAGGTTCGGACGCCTGCTTTTTGCGCCGTCCGGCGGCAACAGGCAGGTCAAAGTCGACCGGCTCGGCCGCCGCCAGCCACATCACCGCGCCGCTGTGCTCCAGGCCCAGATCGCCGTCCAGGACGGGGCAGTCGCTGCCGAAGCTGCGCACCTGCGGCATATCGAGCTTGGCCACCATGCCGGCCACCAGTACGTCGTCGCGATTGACGACCGCGATGCGCGACATATGAAGCAGGCGCGCCTTGGCGGCTGCATAAGCTTGCATGGACCCATGCCAGTCCAGATGGTCCTGCGTCACATTGAGCACCACAGCCGCGTCAGGCGCCAGCGTATGGGTCGATTCCAGCTGGAAGCTGGACAGCTCCAGCACCCAGACCTCGGGCAGTTCGCCGGCATCGAGCGCCGACTGCAACGCTGCGAGCGCAGCCGGCCCGATATTGCCGGCGGCCCTGGCGCTGCGACCGCTGGCTTCTACCAACTGGCGCGTCATGGCGGTGACCGTGGTCTTGCCATTGGTGCCCGTGATGGCGAGGACGTTGGGCTCGTAGCCCTGCGTCGCCATATCGGCCAAGGCCCGCGCGAACAGCTCGATTTCGCCTATCACTTCGATATTGCGCTCGACCGCCGTGGCCAGCAAAGCTTGCTGCGGCTGCCCCGACGGAGCCAGGCCCGGGCTCAGCACAATGGTGTGCACGTCCTGCAGCGCATCTGCATCGAAGGCTTGCGGCCCCAGGCGATAATCAACCTGCGCATCGCCCAAGCCGGCGCGCAATGCTTCCAGTCCCCCTGGCTCGTTGCGCGTATCCAGCACGCGCAGGCCCGCGCCGTGCCGCGCGCACCACAGTGCCGCCGCAACACCGGTCTCGCCCAGACCCAATATCAGGGTCAGGCCGTCGACGCGCAGAGAGGGAAAGGACATGGTATTCATCGCAACTTCAAACTCGCCAAGCCAATGAGCACCAGCATCATGCTGATGATCCAGAATCGCACCACCACCTGTGTTTCCTTCCAGCCGGTGACTTCGAAATGATGATGCAGCGGGGCCATGCGAAAGATGCGCCGGCCCTCGCCATACCTTTTCTTGGTGTACTTGAACCAAGCCACCTGCAGCATCACCGACAGCGTTTCGACCACAAAAACACCGCCCATGATGAACAGCACGATTTCCTGGCGGACAATGACGGCAATGGTGCCCAGCGCCCCGCCCAGGGCCAGTGCCCCGACATCGCCCATGAAGACCTGGGCCGGATAGGCGTTGAACCACAAGAAAGCCAGCCCGGCGCCGGCAATGGCGGCGCATAAAACCATCAGTTCCGACGCACCCGGTATGTAGGGGAACAACAGGTACTTGGAATAATCCACGCGCCCCACGACATACGCGAATATGCCTAGCGCGCTACCGACCATGACGGTGGGCATGATGGCGAGGCCATCCAGGCCATCGGTCAGGTTCACGGCATTGCTCGAACCCACGATCACCAGCCAGGTCAGGGCGACGAAACCGAACACGCCCAGCGGATAGCTGACGCTCTTGAAGAAAGGCACGATCAGGTCGGCGCGGGTGGGCAAAGGCATGGTGAAGCCGCTCAATACCCAGTCCCTGAACAAGGGCCAAAGCTCTGCATTGGCCGGCGCCGACACGGCGAAACTGAGATACACGGCGGCCACGATGCCTATCAGCGCCTGCCAGAAAAATTTCCTGCGCGACGACATGCCTTCGGGGTCATGATGTACTACCTTCTTGTAGTCGTCCGCCCAGCCTATCCAGCCGAAGCCGAAAGTCACCAGAAGCACCACCCATACAAAACGATTGGTCCAGTCGGCCCACATCAGCGTGCTGACGCCGATCGAGATCAGGATGAGCGCACCGCCCATGGTCGGCGTGCCGTTCTTCTGCAGGTGCGATTGCGGCCCGTAGGCGCGCACGGCCTGGCCTATCTTCAGCTCTGTCAGCTTGCGTATCACCCAGGGGCCGGCGAACAAGCCGATCAGCAAGGCCGTTCCGCAAGCCAGGACGGCACGGAATGTAATGTATTCAAATACGCCGAAGGCGCGTATATGCGAATCGGACAGCCAGCGCGCCAGTTCAAGTAGCATGATGGCCCCCGTCCACGTGGTCTATGTGTTGTTCTTCCAACGCTTTCACTACTCTTTCCATGCGGGTACTACGAGATCCTTTCACGAGAATATGGGCCGGAGCCAGGGTGGCCAGCGACTGAATGAGCACTTCCATCGAATCAAAGGCCTGGGCTTGCGGGCCGAAAGCGCGCGCCGCTTCGGCGCTGGCCGGCCCGAAGGCGAGCAGCACATCTATGCCACGCTCGCGGGCATAGGCCCCTACCTCCGCATGCATGGCGGGCCCATTGGATCCAACCTCGCCCATATCGCCCAGCACCAGCATCCTTCTGCCGGCCAGCCCAGCCAACACATCAATGGCCGCGCGCACCGAGTCCGGGTTGGCGTTATAGGTATCGTCGATCAGTTGAAAACCATCGGGCAGCCTGCGCAGCTGCATGCGCCCCGCGACCGGGTTGAAGGATGCCAATCCCTGTGCCACATGGTTCAGCGGCACGCCCGCGCCCAAGGCGCAAGCAGCGGCGGCCAAGGCGTTACGCAGATTATGCACGCCCGCTGCGGACAGGGTCACGCCGATGCTGCCTGCGGCCGAGCGTAATTGAAACGCGGTGCGGGTGGATTCAGCGTGGATCTGGTCGGCGTGCACATCGAAGGATGGATCAAAGCCAAATAGCGAAGTCCGCCGCGCCTGTGCCAGGCCTTTCCACAGATCCGCATAGGCATCGTCACCGGGGAAGACGGCCAAGCCTTCGGCCGGCAGGTAATCAAAGACCGAACCATTCTCGCGGGCCACGGCCTCGACGGTGTGCATGAATTCCTGGTGCTCTCTTTGGGCGTTGTTCACCAGCGCGATCGTCGGTTGCGCGATCTGCGCCAACAAGCTGATTTCGCCCGGATGGTTCATGCCCAGTTCGAACACGGCCGCCCGATGGGCGCGCGTAAGCCGCAGCACGGTCAGGGGCACGCCGATATCATTGTTCAGGTTGCCGCGCGTTGCCAGGCTGGCCTCGCCCATGGACTGGCGCAGTATGGCGGCGATCATTTCTTTGGTCGTGGTCTTGCCGTTGCTGCCGGTGACCGCAATGACCGGCAGATCAAAGCTGCGCCGCCAAGCGGTAGCCGCCCTGATCAGCGCCTGCCGGGTGTCACCCAGCACAAACTGATGCAGCGGCACCGAAGTATCGCGCTGCTCGACCACCGCCGCGCACGCGCCGGCCTGGGCGGCTCGACCCAGGTAAGCATGGCCGTCGAACGATGCGCCCTTCAAGGCCACGAACAGCTGGCCTTCGGCGATGCTGCGGGTATCCGTGGAAATGGTCAGCCCCCGCAGCCACATCAAGGCAAAGCGCGCCCATTCCCGGTCATCGAAAGGCGTGCGTTGGCCATGGGCCTCCTGGTAGGTCTCATGCCCTTTTCCTGCAAGCAGGATGACATCAGCGGGGCCGCTGCTCCAGATGGCGTTCAATATCGCCACAGCGCGGTCCAGCTCGATCTCCACCGGCGGGTTCATGCCGTGCATGATTTCGTCGACGATCGCCAGCGGGTCTTCATCGCGCGGGTTGTCGCTGGTCAGGACAACGCCGTCGGCCAGTTCGGCGGCAATACGTCCCATCAAGGGGCGTTTCGCACGATCGCGATTGCCGCCACAGCCGAATACGCAGACCAGCTTGCCACCGCGCGTCGCAACGACTTCCCGCAGCGCAAGCAGGCTGCGCTCGAGCGCATCGGGAGTATGTGCGTAGTCGACGACAACCAAAGGCAGTCCACCGGTTGGGCCGGATTGCGGCGCCTCGACGACTTGCAGCCGGCCTTCGACGGGCTGGAGTTCCTGCAGCACCCTGGCAATCTGGTGCACACCCCAGCCCAGTTCCTGCAGGGTCGCAGCCACCAACAGCAGGTTGGCCACGTTGTGCCCGCCCACCAGATGCGTCAATAACTGGACCGTGCGGCTCTGCATGCACAGGTTGAATACCAAACCGTCGGTGCCCGTGTGGATATCATGGGCTCGCAGCGAAGCCGTCTCCAGCCCCGCGGCCGAATAGGCCACCGCAAGGTCCGGCGACAGCATGGCCAGCAGTTCAGCGCCGGCCGGATCGTCCGCATTGACGATGGCGCGGCGCAGCTCGGGCCGCCTGAACAATTCGAATTTGGCAAGCTTGTAGTTCTGCAGGCTATGGTGATAGTCCAGATGGTCGTGCGTCAGATTGGTAAAGCCCGCCACGCTGACGCGGACGCCATCCAGCCGCCCCTGCTCTATCCCGATCGAGGACGCTTCCAAGGCGACGACCTGCGCACCCGTATCGCGCAGGACAGCCAGGTTGTGATGCAGCGCAAGCACATCGGGTGTGGTCAGCGCGCCGCCCAGGTTACTGCCGTCAGGCAGTGACACGCCCAGTGTGCCGATCGTCCCGCAAGGCACGGACTCGGCATTCAATGCCGCCGCCAACCATTGGGCACAACTGGTCTTGCCGTTGGTCCCGGTGATGGCCACCACCGACATGGCTGCAGACGGCTCGCCGTACCAAAGGTCTGCCGTCGCCCCCAGCTTGCTGCGCAGATCGGCCACCTGCAACACGGGCACCGGCAATGCGGGCGCCGGGTTGTTGGCGTCCGCCTGCATCACGATCGCGGCGGCGCCGTGCTGCAAGGCCTGGCCCACGTACTGCCTGCCGTCGCTGGTGGCGCCGGGGCATGCAAAAAACACATCGCCAGCATGAAGCTGGCGTGTGTCCAGGCACAACCGCGCCTTGTTGGAGACATGCCCGCTTAGCCATGCAACGATCTCGTGCGCGTTCATTCCGACCGCCCCCCTTTGGGGCCTACAGCCACCAATGATTCGATGGGTGCGTCGGGCTGAACACCCAGCCGTCGCAAGCTGCTGGCCACCACCTCGGCAAATACCGGTGCAGCGACGCGCCCGCCGTAATATCCGTTGGAATGCGGCTCGTCGATGGTGATGGCCACCACAATGCGAGGATCCGATACCGGCGCAAAGCCCACGAAGGATCCGCGATACAGCGAAGTGCTGTACCGGCCATTGACAATCTGGCGCGCCGTACCGCTTTTACCGGCGACCCGATAGCCTTGCACTTGGGCCAGTTTGGCGCCATCCGGCCCCGCTGCCGCTTCCAGCATGGAGCGTATCTGCGTGGAAACCTCGGGTGTATAGACTTGGACACTGGTGGGCTTGCCCTCGCGCTTCAGCAAGGTCAGGGACACCATGTCCCCCGAACGTGCGAAAGCGGTATAGGCATGCGCCATCTGCAATAACGACACGGACAGGCCATAACCGTAAGCCATGGTGGCCCGCTCAATGGGTCGCCAACGTTCCCAGGGGCGCAAGCGGCCCGAGGCGACGCCGGGGAAATTGGCTTGCGGCGCCCGACCGAAACCCAATTGGGTGAATTTGTTCCACATTTCCTGGGAAGTCAGGCGTTCCGAGATCATCGTCATGCCGATATTGCTGGAGCGCCGCAGCACGTCGGCGACAGTGATCGTGCCATTGCGGCTGACGTCGGATATCGTCGAGCCTTGATAACGATACTGGCCATTGCCGGTATTGAACAGCGTCGATGTGGTGATCTTCTTCGTATCCAGTGCCAGCGCCGCCGTGAAGGGCTTCATGATGGAACCGGGTTCGAAGGTGTCCGTAATGGCGCGATTGCGCAGGGCAGGGCCTTTGCGGTCATCGCGGTCGTTCGGATCGTAGGTGGGCAGATTCACCAGTGCCAGTATTTCCCCGGTACGCACGTCCACGACAATGCCCGCACCCGCTTTCGCCTTGTGTGCTTCCAGCGCCTTCTTGAGTGCTGTGAATGTATCGAACTGCAGGCCGGCGTCGATGGACAGCGTCAAGTCCTGGCCATTGACCGGCGGAATGATGGCCTGCACATCTTCGACCACTCGGCCCAGCCGGTCCTTGATGACACGACGCGAACCCGGCTGGCCGGACAGTTCTTTTTCGAAAGCGAGCTCCACGCCTTCAATGCCTTTGTCTTCGATATTGGTGAAACCGATGACATGGGCGGCAATATCGCCCTCGGGATAGAAACGGCGCATTTCGGCTTGCTGATGAAAGCCGGGTATCTTCATGTGGCGGATTTCATCGGCCACGTCCATGGCCACCTGCCGCTTGATGTAGACGAAGTTTTTGTCCAGATCGGCAATGCGCCGCTTGATATCGGCCACCGACATGCCCAGCGACTTGCCCAGGGCGCCTAACTGTGCATCCGAGGCGTTGCGGGCGTCTTCCGGTATGGCCCAGATGGCGCGCACGGGCACGCTGGACGCCAGCACCGTGCCGCTGCGATCGAAGATCTTGCCACGCGTGGCAGGCAGCACCAGCGTGCGCTCGTAGCGGCGTTCGCCCTGCTGCTGAAGGAACTCGGTGGAAAGGCCTTGCAGATACAAGGCTTTGACGCCCAATGCGGCAAAGCCCACCATCAATAGAATAAGCACCAGGCGCGCGCGCCACAAGGGCATCTGCACATTCAGCACGGGGCTGTCGAAAAAGCGCACGCGCTTCATGGCCGGCCTCCGGCCGCTTGCGCGGTGGCGGGGCTGCTCTTCAGATAGATGGTCCGATCGGGAGAGGTCGGCACCATGTCGAGCTCGCCCCGAGCAACACCGTCTATGCGCGCATTGCGCGCCAATTCAGCACGCTCGAGCTGCAGCCGGCGCCAGTCCGTATCCAGGTCGCGCGCCTTGTCTTCCAGCCTGTCTGCCTGGATGAAAAGCTGGCGTGACTGGAAGCGCGCGGTGACCAGCGACAACGCGGAGAGCATCAACAAGACAGCGAAGAGCATGCTGAGGCGGGCCATTTATCCTTGCCTCCGTTTGTTGCGTCGCTGGCCATGCCCGACCAGGCCCATGGCATTGATGAATGAAGCGCCCTGATCGGGCGGCAGGGGGGTGGCTGTGCGCTCCGCCACGCGCAGCACGGCGGACCGCGCGCGCACGTTGTCGCGCGCCTCTTCCTCGGTCGGCAGGATACGACCCAGAGAATTCAATATGGGTTGCGGCATATCCCTTTCCAATATCGGCAGGCGAGCATGCATGGCGGCGGGCCTGGACGCCGCTGCAATGCATTGCTTGACCATGCGGTCTTCAAGAGAATGGAAACTGATCACCGCCAAGCGCCCTCCCGGAGCAAGGATCTTCAGTATTGCCGCGAGGGCGCGCGCGAGCTCCTCGAGCTCTTGATTGATGTAAATCCGTATAGCCTGAAAGGTGCGGGTGGCCGGATGCTGGCCCTTTTCGCGCGTACGGACGACACTGGCGACGAGCTCGGCGAGGTCGAGCGTTGTGCGCAGCGGCCTGGATTCGCGGCGAGC
>JAEWEH010000263.1 GCA_023389535.1 Pseudomonadota bacterium | reverse complement strand
GCCGGTCTGGATCGAATGCGTACGCCGGATGCCCCGGCTGCTCCTGCTGATGCTACCGCTCCTGACCGCCGTGTGGACACTGTACCCCTGGAGCGAGCCGGGCTGGCATCCGCAAGCGGAGCAAGCGGGGTTCAAGGCGCTGTGGCTGACGCCGTGGTTTGTCGCCTTGCGCCTGTTGGTCTATGGCGCGATATGGATGGGCTTGATGGTATGGCCGACGCGTAATGCCTCCCCACGTAAAGGCCACAGCGCCGTTGGACTACTAGCCTACGCCATCAGCGTCAGCCTGGCCGGCGTCGACCTGATCATGGCGCTGATGCCGGAATGGTATTCCAGCGGCTTTGGCCTACTGTTGATCGCCATGCAGATGAAGCTGGCTTTTGCCTTCGCGGTGTGGCGCGGCACCAGCCCGTCGGGCATCCCGCCCCAGCGTGGACGCGACCTGGGCAATTTGTTGCTGATGTATGTGCTGATGTGGGCGTATCTGGGTTTTGTCCAATTCCTGATCATATGGGCCGAGAACCTGCCCCATGAAATAGCCTGGTATGTGCCGCGCTTGCAGACCAATTGGGCGTGGTTGGCGTTACTGCTGCTGGTCTGCGGTTTTTTCCTGCCCTTGCTGCTGTTGCTGTTTCGCGCCGTTAAGGAAAGTGCCCGTTTCCTTACCGTCTTGGCGGCCGGCCTATGCCTGATGGGTTACGCCGAAGTGCTATGGGTGATCCTGCCGTCTGTCGACCGACCAGGATGGCATGTAGCCTGGATGACACCGCTGATGACGACGGGCATGGTCTTGTTGATGTGGCCCAAAGGCAGGCGCCATGGATGACGATCGGGCCGCCCATCGACCGGAGCAAGGCAACGTACCGCTGTCGCGGGTATTGCCGCTACTGGGCTTGCTCGCCGCCGTCCTGTTGCTGGTGCTGGCGGCGGCGCAAGGCCTGAGCAGCTTATGGAACATAAAAAACCCGGACACCGCGGCGCAACATGCCGGGCATTTCCCGTCGCCCGAACTGGAGCCGGCGCCGCAACCGGAACTGGCCGCGTATCTGAAGGAGAAGCAGCAGATCGCCGAAAGCTACGCATGGGTGGACCGGCAACACGGCATCATCCGCATCCCCATCGACGCGGCGATGAAGGCGCTCGCCGAAAAGCAGGCGTCGCCAGCAGGGAAGGATGCGCCATGACATGGAAGTCAATACTGACGGCGACGCTGACGATCGGCTTGCTTATCGCCCTAGGCATTGCACTGCCGGCCCGCACAGCAGACCTTGCCGCCGCGCAGACGCAAGCGTCGAGCCCGGACGTAGCGCACTCGTCGGCAGCTCCGGCCTTCCGCTTTGAGAGAGGCGCCGCGCTGCCCCTGGCGCTTGCCTTTACCGACGAACGGGGCCGCCAGCGCAACTTGAGCGAATTTTTCGGCGCCAAGCCGGTCCTGATGGTTTTTGGCTACTACCATTGCCCGCGACTATGCAGCACCGTCATGGACGGTGTACTGCAAGGCGTGCAAGGCATAGACTTGCCCTATGCCATCGTTGGCGTGGGTATCGATCCTGCTGAGACACCGGAGGACGCGGCCCGCAAGCACGCCGCCTATCTTGCCGCCGACACGGGCGCAAACCGACTGCATCTGCTGACCGGATCACAAGACAATATTGCCAAGCTGGCCCGGGCCGCCGGCTTCGAGTATCGCTATGGCCGCGCCAGCGGCCAGTATGACCACCCCGCCGGATTCCTGATCGCGACGCCCGACGGCCATATTTCGCGTTATTTCACGGGCTTGAGGTTCGAGCGACGCGACATCCGGCTGGCGCTGATCGAAGCCGCCGGCAACCGCATCGGACCTCTTTCGGAACGTATCGCCTTGCTGTGCAGCCATTACGATCCCGTCCAGGGCCGCTATACCTGGGCTGCGTTGGGCCTGGTGCGCATCGCCGGTCTCGCCAGCATGGTGCTGCTGGCCGGGAGCATCTGGTTGCTGCACAGGCGCAAAGGGGCAAGCGCATGAGCGAAGGCCTGACCTTGCTTGCCCCGGCCGCTTCGGCCGCCGCGCGCGGAACGGACGTACTGTACTTCACGCTGGTGGGGTTCTCGACGCTGATGGCAGCGATTTTCATCGTGCTGATTGCTGTCTTTTCCTATCGCTACCGCAAAGGTTCCCCAGCCAGCCGGGACCGACCGCCGACCCATGCCAAAGGACTGGAGGCCGCATGGACGATCGCACCCTTGACCGTGTTCATGGGATTGTTCGTATGGGCCGCATATGACTATGCGCGGCAATCCCAGCCGCCCGAAGACGCGATGCCGGTATTCGTGGTGGCCCGTCAATGGATGTGGAAGGTCGAGCATCCCAACGGGCGGCGCGAGATCAATGAACTGCATATACCGCTGAACACGCCGGTAAAGCTGATCATGACGTCGCAGGATGTCATCCACAGTTTTTTTGTACCGGCCTTTCGCAACAAGCGGGACGTGGTGCCCGGCCGATATAGTGTCCTGTGGTTCGAAGCGGACCGGGCGGGTGAATACCCTTTGCTCTGCGCCGAATACTGCGGCACCGACCATTCAGTCATGAAAGGACGCATCATCGCTATGCCACCTGAAGAATACTCCCGGTGGCGGGATGCGGGCGACAGCCAGCCGGGGCTTGCCCAGCAAGGCTTTGCGCTGTTCCGCCAGCATGGCTGCATAGGCTGCCATGCGGCGTCGTCGACCGTCCATGCGCCCGAACTGGCCGGCCTGCCCGGACGGCGAGTCCACCTTTCCGACGGCAGCGACATCATTGCGAACGAGACGTATATCCGCGATTCGATACTGGAGCCGCAGAAACAGGTGGTCGCCGGGTTCGACACCATCATGCCGTCTTTCAAGGGTCAACTCAATGAAGAGGAGATCATGGCCATCATCGAATACATACGCTCGCTGGATACCGATCAGCTTGCCGGAGAACGGCCGTGATGCGGCACAGCTATCTGGATGAGGGCTATACGCTGTGGTCATGGCTGCATAGCCACGACCACAAGCGCATAGCCATCCTGTATGCGGTTTCGATTACCGCGTTCTTTTTCATCGGCGCGGTCGCCGCTGCCCTGATACGGCTGGAGCTGATCACGCCCGTCGCGGACGTCGTCGATTCGGACACCTATAACCGCTTGTTCACCGCACATGGTGTCATCATGGTGTGGCTGTTTCTTATTCCGTCCATCCCGTCCGTCTTCGGCAACTTCCTGGTGCCGCTGATGATCGGCGCGCGCGACCTTGCCTTCCCAAGATTGAACCTGCTGAGCTGGTATCTGTACGCGGCCGGTGGACTGTTTACTATCGCGGCCTTGATGCTGGGCGGCGTGGATACGGGGTGGACGTTCTACACGCCCTATTCTTCCGTGTTCTCCAATACCCATGTCGTCCTGACTTTGTGCGGGGTTCTGATCCTGGGCTTTTCGTCCATACTGACCGGCCTGAACTTCATCGTCACGGTGCACACCTTGCGGGCGCCCGGCATGGGCTGGTTCAAGCTGCCGCTCTTCATCTGGGCCATTTATGGCACCAGCATCATCCTGGTGCTGGCCACTCCCGTGCTGGCGATCACGCTGTTGCTGCTCGCAGCCGAGCGCATCTTCCATATAGGACTATTCAACCCCGCCCTGGGGGGCGACCCGCTGCTTTTTCAGCATCTGTTCTGGTTCTATTCCCATCCGGCGGTGTACATCATGATCCTGCCCGCCATGGGGGTCGCCAGCGAGATCATCCCATGCTTTGCGCGGCGCCGCGTATTTGGCTATCGCTATATGGCGTACGCGATCATCGGCATCGCCGTCATCAGTTTTCTGGTGTGGGGCCACCATATGTTCGTCAGCGGGCAGTCGGTCTACGCCAGCCTGGTGTTCTCGGCATTGAGCTTTCTGGTCGCCGTACCTTCGGCCATCAAGGTGTTCAACTGGACAGCCACCCTGTACAAAGGCGTCATCACGTTCACCGCGCCGATGCTGTACGCGCTGGGCTTCGTCGTTCTATTCCTGCAAGGTGGCCTGACCGGATTGTTTTTGGCGTCGCTCGCCGTGGATGTGCATGTCACGGATACCTATTTCGTGGTCGCCCATTTCCATTACATCATGGTGGGAGGCGCCGTCATGGCCTATATGGGCGCCCTGCATTTCTGGTGGTCCAAGATCACCGGAAGGCTGTATCCCGAATCCTGGGCGCGCGTCGCCGCCTTGATCATTTTCGCCGGATTCAACCTGACGTTCTTTCCGCAATACCTGCTGGGTTACGAAGGCATGCCACGCAGATACCACACTTATCCGGACGACTTTCAAGTCTTGAATGCATTGTCATCGGCCGGCGCCTCGATACTGGCCATCGGCTATCTGCTTCCTTTGGCGTATCTGATTTGGTCCTGCTGCCGCGGGCAGTCGGCGCCAGACAATCCCTGGCGGGCCACCGGGCTGGAATGGCAGACGGCCTCGCCGCCTCCAACGCACAACTTCGAGCATGCGCCCAACGGAACGCGCGAGCCCTATGATTATCATCCCGTACAGGACTGAAGCCATGGAATCCACAGCAAGCCTGCCCAGAAGCAATCGCGCACGCATGGGGATGTGGGTGTTCCTGGGTTCGGAAATCATGTTCTTCGGCCCTGTGTTCTTCGCTTACCTGTACGGCCGGCATGCTTTTCCAGATGCCTTCGCGCTGGCCAGCCGCCACACGGACCTGTTTTGCGGCACGCTGAACACGGCGATCCTGCTGACCAGCAGCCTGGCCATCGCCCTGGCGGTGCAAGAGGCCGAGCGGTTAGCGGGTGGCTCGCCCGCCCTGTCCCGCAGCCGTCAAAACAGCCCAAGAATCTTATTACGCATGCTGGATGCAACCGTGCTGATGGGCCTGCTATTTATTGTTGTCAAAGGCTATGAATATGCACAAGACTGGTCCGAAGGCCTGGTGCCCGGTGGCTCTTTTCACATGGCCGCGCCGGCTGCGGACCAAACCGCCGCCCAGTTGTTCTACTTCATTTACTTTTTTTCCACCTTGCTGCATGCGTTGCACCTGATCATAGGCATAGGCCTTGTCCTGTACTGCCGCCACGAGCTTGCCCGAGCGGTCGACCACGATGCCAGCCGCCGCCTCGACATCGTGGCCCTGTACTGGCACTTCGTCGACATCATCTGGATTTTCCTTTTCCCGGTGCTCTATCTGGGGGGCAGATCGCTATGAACACTGCCCAAGCTCGGCGTCCGGACCGCCGGCGGCCGCCGGATCGCAGCGGCACGCATGCGCCCTCCCGCGTGCCTTTGATCGCGGTCTGGGTTGCCCTGATGCTGCTGCTGACGGCGACGGTCAGCACATCCTTCATCCCGCTGGGTCCTGGCAATGCCGCCCTGAATTTTGGGATCGCCGCCGCCAAGGCGCTGCTGGTGGCCGCTTTCTTCATGCGCCTGCGGACCGCCCCCGCCATCCTGCGGCTGATAGCTATCGTCGGCATCGTGACCCTGTGCTTGCTGTTCCTGTTGAGCGGCGCCGACTACCTAAGCCGCAGCACCGTACCCAACGCGTGGCAAAAGGCGGAGCCCAGTTTGCAGGCGGGGCAGTAGCGGCGTTGTATGATGCAAAAAAAAACCACTACGAACCGGAGCACACCATGGAAGCACAGGAACTGCATCGTGGCCGTTTGATCGACCATATACAACTCGTCGTGCGGGACCTTACGGCCAGCCAGTCTTTCTACCAGGCCGTGTTCGACGCACTGAAAGTCCCGATGGGGGGAACCGGCGATGGTTATTTCTGGGCCGACGAACTCTTTGTATCCAGCGCGGATAGCGCAGCCGCAACCGGCCAAGTGACGGGCCGCCACCACCTGGCGTTCCAGGCGCAAGACCCGGCCATGGTCGACGCCTTCCACCGCGCAGCACTGGCCCACGGGGGCAAGGACAACGGCGCGCCGGGATTTCGCGAATACCACCCCGGCTACTATGCCGCCTTCGTGCTGGACCCCGACGGCAACAATATCGAAGCCGTCTACCATGGCGAAGCCCAGCGCAGCAGCCCTTCCGTGGTGGTGACATTCTGAAGCCCTGGAACATTCAGATCAGAACTATTTACTGCTCGTACGAACTTTCACGCCTGCGGCCGCAGCATGCGCCCCCAGTGATTCCAGCAGGCGCTGGGCGACGCCCAAGCCGCGAACGGCCGGCGAGACCCGCACACGCGCTTGATTTTCCATCGGCTGTCGATTAAAGGTCATCGGCGTAGGCTTTCTGGACATGGTATTTGCGGGATCAGGTTGAAACTTTCTAGCGAGCAGCGGCGTCAAATCAGCAACGGTTGCGGATGTTGCTTGCATATTGTAGAAGCGTTCCTG
>JAEWEH010000219.1 GCA_023389535.1 Pseudomonadota bacterium | reverse complement strand
TTCATGTAGTCAGCCGCGACAGGCACGCCAAGAAGTATTGGCAACGCTACCGTTCGTATGCACATGCTGCACTTGACCCGGTGGCGCCCCTGGTGCTGCGCGAGCTGTCGCGCGCGTGCACGGCGATGCCCATAGGATTTATTGAACTGAAAGGCGAATTGCTTCCTGTTGCGATTCAAGGTATGGAGCCGGGGAAGAATCTGTTTCTCGACCCGGACCGCGGCTGGCTTGCCGACTATATTCCCGCTGCCTACCGCAGCCATCCCTTCGTGTTGGGAACCACGTCAGACGGTGATCCGGTGCTGTGCGTCATGGAAGACAGCGGTTTGCTATCGGAAATGGACGGGGAACCGTTCTTCGATGACGATGGACAGTTCGCACCTCGCTTGCGGGAAGTATTCGATTTCATGATCGAGATCTCGCACCAGCGCAGCGCGACGCGGCGCATTTGCGCCGAGCTGAAGAAACACGAGCTTATCCAGCCTTGGCCGATCAAGCGTTTGACGGATGCGGGCGCACAGTTCATCAGGGGCTTGTACCGGATCGATCGCGCCGCGGTGCATGCGTTACCGGCGCAGGCATTTCAGGACTTAAGGCTCGCCGGCGCATTGCCCGTCATTTATTGCCATTTGATCTCGTTGCAGCATATGCCCCGGCTGGCAAGCCTCGCCCTGGCACAAGAGGGTGGCGCGGACGCGCCGCAGTTGGTGTCCGAAGGCGAGCTGGATATCGAATTCCTGAACCATGGCGGCACGGTCAATTTTGGAAGCCTCGGCCAGCCCTTCATGCAAGACCAAGGGGAGCGCTCATGAAATCGCCGCGCCGAACGGAACTGAGTCATGCGCTGCAACGTTTCCGCATGACATTTTATTGCCTGGCCGCATTCAGCTGTGTCATCAATGTGCTGGCCCTGGCTCCATCGATTTACATGCTGCAGGTATACGACAGGGTGCTGGCCAGCGGCAACGAGACCACATTGCTGATGCTCACGATCCTGGTGCTCGCCTTGTTCCTTTTGTCCGGCCTGCTGGAGTTCATCCGGTCCACCGTGCTGATCCGGATCGGCAATCGCTTCGACATGATGCTCAGCACTCGCGTCTTCAGCGCCGCCTTCGAACGCAGCCTGGTCGGCGCCGGGGGCAGCCCCTCCCAGGCCGTCGCCGACCTGACCAACCTGCGGCAGTTCCTGGCAGGCAATTCACTGGTGGCGTTCTTTGATGCGCCCTGGACGCCGATCTACATCGCGGTGACCTACATGGTCCACCCTGTGCTGGGCTATCTGGTGCTGGGCGGGTCCGTCATTCTGTGCATATTGGCCTACATTACCAACGCCTGGACGCATAAGCCCTTGGCACAAGCGAATCAAGCCTCTATCGCCGCCGGGCAATTCGCCAACAACCACTTGCGCAATGCTGAAGTCATCGAGTCCATGGGGATGCTGTCCGGCTTACGCTCGCGGTGGTTCGGCCAGCACCGGCGCGTGCTGGCCTTGCAGACCCTGGCCTCGGACCGCAGCTTTCGCATCAGTTCCCTGACGCGCTTCGTGCGGCTTTCGCTGCAATCGCTATGTTTGGGCGCCGGCGCCGTGCTGGTCATCGATGGCACGATTACGGCAGGGATGATGATTGCCTGTTCGATCCTGATGGGCAAGGCGCTGGGTCCGGTCGAGGCGGCCATTGGTTCCTGGAAACATTTTCTGAGCGCCCGCAGCGCCTATGGGCGGCTGGACGAACTTCTGAAGGCAGCGCCGCCCCGCGGCAAGAATATCAGCCTGCCTCGCCCCGTCGGCCGCCTGGATCTGGATAATGTCTACGCCACCGCTCCGGGCAGCCATGAGGCCATCCTGAAAGGCCTGGGCTTCAGTGTCGGCGCGGGCGAGGTCGTGGGCGTGATTGGCCCTTCCGCATCGGGGAAGTCCACACTGGCGCGTCTGCTGGTGGGTGTATGGCAGGCCAACAGGGGGCATGTGCGGCTTGATGGCGCGGATATCTTCCAATGGAACAAGGACGAGCTGGGTTCCCACTTGGGCTATTTGCCGCAGGATATCGAACTGTTTGAAGGCACGGTTGCCGACAACATCGCGCGCTTTGGCGAGCGCTCGGATGGCGACATCATACGGGCGGCGCAGCGGGCGGGCGTGCACGACATGATTCTGCACCTTCCCAATGGCTACGACACCAGGCTGGGCGTCGACGGCGCTTCTCTGTCGGGGGGGCAGAAGCAGCGGGTGGCGCTGGCGCGTGCCATCTACGGCGACCCGTCGCTGGTGGTGCTGGACGAGCCTAACTCCAATCTTGACGATCAGGGCGAAGCCGCGTTGGTGCAGACGGTCAATGACCTGAAGCGCGGGGGCTCGACCGTGGTCGTCATTACGCACCGCATGAACATCCTGGGCGCGGTGGACAAGTTGCTGGTGCTGCGTGATGGTGCGCTGGCGATGTATGGATCGCGCGAGGAGGTGCTGAAAGCGCTGCGCCAGCAGCAGTTGCAGGCCGTTGCAGCCACCGCCCAGGCGCAAGGCCGGGGCGGCCTGCAAGTCGTCGCCAGTGCGTAGTGCATCAAGACATCCTTCGACCAAGAATACTCTACAAGCGAGCACGCGATGAACAGAGAAATGAATCAGCTGGCAGTCGTATTCGACGAGCCGGCGCCCGATGTCGATACCGATGCCCGTTCACCCCTGCGATGGGGCCTTGCGGTCTTGCTATTGGGCTTTGGCGGTTTTGTCTACTGGTCGGCGTTCGCACCGCTCGACGCCGGCGTGCCCGCCGACGCCACGGTGCATGTGGCGGGCAATCGCAAGACGATACAGCACCTGGAGGGCGGTACAACCGAGGAAATCCTGGTCCGTGAGGGCGATAAGGTCAGGGCCGGCCAGGTGCTGGTGCGCCTGAATCGAACGCGCGCGCTGGCAGAGCAAGGCGTGGTCAGTTCACAGTACATTACCGCAAAGGCCATCGAGGCCAGGCTCATGGCCGAACGCGATGAAGCGCCGACCATCGTCAATGACCCAAAAGTGGTGGCGCGTTTCAAGGACGATCCGCGCTTCATCGAAGCGACGCGCGCGCAAGCCCGCTTGTTCCAGGCCCGGCGCGATGCGCTGCACGGCGAGATTGCCATATTGATCGAGAACCAGCGCGGCGCCGAAGCGCAGCTCAAGGGGCTGTATGACGTCCACGCGAATCGCAAGGCACAAGTGGGCTTCATCAACCGCGAGCTCAAAGGCGTGCGTGAACTGGCCAAAGAGGGCTACCTGCCACGCAACCGCATGCTGGAACTGGAGCGCAATGCCTCGCACTTGCGGGCGGCCGTATCCAGCGACGTGGTAGAGGCTGGACGGGCACGCAACCAGATTGCGGAGTTGAAGCTGCGCGTGCTGCAACGCGGGCAGGAATACCAGAAGGAAGTCCAGTCGCAATTGTCCGAGGTGCATAAAGAGGCGTCGGCGTTGGGCGACCGGCTGGCGGCGCTGGATTATACGGTTCGTGAAACCGACATCCGGGCGCCCATAGATGGCTATGTACAGAACCTGAACGTGCACACGGTCGGCGGCGTCATCGGCCCGGATACCGTGCTGATGGAACTGGTGCCCAATGCGAACGAATTCCTGATCCACGCCAAAGTGCCTGTGCAGGCCATCGATAAGGTGGCGTCAGGCCTGGATGTGGACATCACGTTCCCGGCATTCAATCATGCCAGCACGCCCAATATCCCCGGTAGAGTGCTGACGGTCTCGGCGGATCGCCTGACGGATCCGGAGACCAGGATGCCCTACTACCTGGCACAGGTCGAAGTCAAGCCGGAAGCAGCGCCCATGCTGGGCGAGAACCTGATCCGTCCGGGCATGCCGGCTTCGGTCCTGATACGCACCGGAGAGCGCACCATGCTCAGCTACCTGGTCAAGCCTTTGCTGGAAAGGTTGGACAAGTCTTTCAAGGAACAATAGGATGCGCATCGTTCCGCTGTGGGCCAGCGTGGTCTGGCAACTGATCCTTTCGGCGTCTGTGGCTGCCGCCAGCGCGACTGCGCCGCAGGTCGCGGGGCAGCCGGGCCTGAGTCTGTCCCAGGCATGGCGGCTGGCGATACAGAACGATCCGGGTTACCGCGCCGCGATCAGCGAACGCGAGGCCGGGCAGGCCAACAGGGCAATAGGGCGGGCAGGCCTGTTGCCGCAGGTCAGTGCTTCGCTAGGCCGCAGCAAGATACGCGGCACGCTCGAAAGCCCCGGCGCCTGCGGGCCCAGTTGCACCGATCTGGATTACATGAGCCGCAGCAACGAACTCCGGGCCACGCAGACGGTGTTCAATTGGAGCAGGATCGCGGAGTACCGCCAAGGCAACGCACGCGCGGACTACAGC
>JAEWEH010000126.1 GCA_023389535.1 Pseudomonadota bacterium | reverse complement strand
GAAATTGAGCGTGCGCTTGTCGACCGCGAGGGCGGCTTCCTTCATGGCCTCGGACAAAGTGGGGTGCGCATGGCAGATCCGGGCGATGTCTTCGGACGCGCCGCGGAATTCCATGATGGTGACGGCTTCGGCGATCAGTTCGGAAGCCATTGGCCCAATGACATGCACACCCAGGACTTCGTCCGTCTTGGCGTCGGCCAGGACCTTCACGAAACCGGTGGTATCACCCAGCGCACGCGCCCGGCCATTGGCCATGAACGGGAAGCTGCCGGCTCTGTAGTCGCGGCCTTCGGTCTTGAGCTGCTGCTCGTTCTTGCCCACCCAGGCGATTTCCGGCGAAGTATAGATGACGGAAGGGATGGTGCCGAAGTTGACGTGCCCGTGCTGGCCGGCGATACGCTCGGCCACCGCGACGCCTTCTTCCTCGGCCTTGTGCGCCAGCATGGGGCCGCGCACCACATCGCCCACCGCCCAGACATTGGGCAGATTGGTACGGCAGTCGTCATCGACCACAACGAAGCCGCGCTCGTCGCGCTTCAGGCTGACCGTGTCGCCACCCAGGCCTTCCACGTTCGGCACACGGCCTATGGAAACAATGAGCTTGTCTACCACCAGTTTCTGTTCGGCTCCCGCGGCGTCAGAATAGCTGACCGTCACGGATTTGGCGCTGGTCTTGACGTCGGTGATCTTGACGCCGGTATGAATGGCCATGCCTTGCTTGGCAAAAGCCTTCTGGGCTTCCTTGGCCACCTGCTGATCCGCGACCGCCAGGAAATCAGGCATGGCTTCCAGTACCGTGACCTCGGCGCCCAGACGGCGCCAGACGCTGCCCAGTTCCAGCCCGATGACGCCAGCGCCGATCACGCCCAGCTTCTTGGGCACACCGGGGATGCGCAGGGCGCCGTCATTGGAGAGAATCTGGGATTCGTCGAACGGCAGGTCGGGCAAGGCGCGCGGCGTCGAACCGGTGGCGATCACCACATGCTTGGCCACCAGGTCCTCTTCGGTCTGGCCCGAAACCTTGATGGACCAGCCGCCATCCACTTGCGCTACAAACGAGCCCATGCCGTGGAAGAAGGTGACTTTGTTCTTCTTGAACAGATACAGGATGCCATCGTTATTTTGCTTGACGACGGTGTTCTTGCGCCCCAGCAGCGTGTCAAGCTTCAGGCTGACGCCCTTGACCTCGATGCCATGTTCCGCAAAGTGATGATTGGCCTGCTCGAAATGCTCGGAGGACTGCAGCAGAGCCTTGGAAGGTATGCAGCCCACGTTGGTGCACGTGCCGCCCGGGGCGGGTTTGCCTTCGGCGGTGGACCAGGCGTCTATGCAGGCCACGGTCATGCCCAATTGTGCGGCGCGTATGGCGGCGATATACCCGCCAGGCCCGGCACCGATAACGACGACGTCGAATTGTTTAGTCATGTGCTTTACTCAATAGAATGTTGTCGGGCCCTTGTGAGGCCCACCGACAGTGCGGCGGCCGGCGTTCCGGCAGCCGGCGTTCCGGCAGCCCAGCGGCGAAAATACCCCGGCAATGCATCCTTGCGGAAACATCGTCGGGGTGCACTGGGCATACGCCCGCATGTTTAGACGTCCAGCAGCAGGCGCTGGGGGTCTTCGAGCGCTTCTTTCATGGCCACCAGGGCCAATACCGCTTCGCGACCGTCGATGATGCGATGGTCGTACGACAACGCCAGGTAGTTCATTGGGCGGATAACGATCTGGCCATTTTCCACCACGGGGCGATCCTTGGTGGCATGTATGCCCAGAATGGCCGACTGCGGGGGGTTGATGATGGGCGTGGACAGCATGGAGCCGAATACGCCGCCGTTGGAGATGGAGAACGTACCGCCGGTGAGTTCTTCCAGCGTCAGCTTGCCGTCGCGGGCGCGGGCGCCGAAGTCGGCAATTTGCTTCTCGATGTCCGCGATGGACAGTTGGTCAGCGTTGCGCAGGATGGGCACAACCAGCCCGCGCGGGCTGCCCACCGCAATGCCGATGTCGAAATAGCCGTGGTAGATGATGTCCTTGCCGTCAACCGATGCATTGACGACCGGATACTTCTTCAATGCCGCGACGGCCGCCTTGACGAAAAACGAGGTAAAGCCCAGTTTGACGCCATGCTCTTTCTCGAACTGGTCTTTGTATTTCTTGCGCAAGTCCAGGATGCCTTGCATGCTGACTTCGTTGAAGGTCGTGAGGATGGCGTTTTCGGCCTGCGATTGCAGCAGACGCTCGGCCACGCGGGCGCGCAGGCGGCTCATGGGCACGCGCTGCTCGGGACGGCCGTCCAGCGAAAGCGTGGGGGCAGGCGCTGCTGCGGCGGCTTTCTTGGCAGGCGCGCTGCCCGCTTCCAGGGCGTCACCCTTGGTGATGCGGCCACCGCGACCGCTACCTTCCACCGCGGCAGGGTCCACGCCTTTTTCAGCCAGGATCTTGCCGGCGGCCGGCGAAGTGATGGCTGCGGCGGTGGCGGGAACAGCAGCAGGAGCGCCAGCCGTTGGGGCGCCGGCCGCAGCGGGAGCCGCCGGGGCGCTGGCGGCCGCAGCCTGGGCGCCGGCCGCCGGGGCTGCAGCGGCTTTGCCTTCGGTATCGATGCGCGCCAGGACTTCGCCGGAGGTAACGGTGCTGCCGTCGCCCTTGACGATTTCCTTCAGGACGCCGCTGGCGGGCGCCGGGACTTCCAGCACGACCTTGTCGGTTTCGACCTCGATGAGGATCTCGTCGGCTTCGATCGCCTCGCCGGGCTGCTTTTTCCAATTGAGCAGGGTCGCCTCGGAGACGGATTCGGAAAGCTGGGGTACGAGAACGTCAGTAATAGCCATGGTGTGTATTCCGTTTTAGAAAGTATTCGTTATTTGGTCAGCATGAAGCCCTTGAACTTGGGCGCCAGGGCTTGCTCGAGCAAGGCTTTTTGCTGCTCCTGGTGCTTGGCCAGGTAGCCGACCGCCGGAGACGCCGACGCGCTACGGCCTGCATAGCCCAGCTTCTGGCCATCAGCCATATTCTCGTACAAATGGTGCTGAATATAAAACCAAGGCCCTTGATTCTGCGGTTCGTCCTGGGTCCAGACGATTTCCTTGGCATTGCTGTATTTCTGCAATTCCGCCTGGAAGGCTTTGTGCGCAAAGGGATAAAGCTGCTCTACGCGCAGGATGGCGACGTCGGAACGGCCGGCGTCCTTGCGGGCATGGACCAGGTCGTAGTAGACCTTGCCCGAGCAGACCAGCACCCGCTTGACGCCTGCCGGGTCAATGCTGTCGTCCTGTTCGCCAATGACGGGCAGGAATTGCCCCGTGGCCAGGTCGGACAGTGGCGAGGTGGCGTCCTTGTTGCGCAGCAGCGATTTGGGCGTGAGGATGACCAGCGGCTTGCGGAAGGGCCGGATCATCTGGCGGCGCAAAAGGTGGAAAATCTGCGAACCATTGGTCGGCTGCACGACCTGGATGTTGTTGTCGGCGCACAACTGCAGGAAACGCTCGATACGGGCCGAAGAGTGTTCCGGGCCCTGCCC
>JAEWEH010000474.1 GCA_023389535.1 Pseudomonadota bacterium | reverse complement strand
AGGAAGGCCCGGCCACCCCATGTCTGAACCAGCTTGAACAACAGGCGCGCGAACTGCTCGCCGGCCACGACATGCTGGTGCTGTCGGACTACGCCAAGGGCACGCTGGCGCATGTCGAGACCTTGATCGCTGCCGCGCGCGCGGCAGGCGTGCCGGTGCTGGTGGATCCGAAAGGGCATTCTTATCAACGTTATCGTGGCGCCACCATCATCACGCCCAATCGCCTGGAAATGCAGGACGCCGTAGGGCGTTGGCGCGATGAAGCGGACCTGGAGCAGCGGGCCCAGGCATTGCGCCAGGAATTGGAACTGGAAGCTTTGCTGGTGACCCGGTCTGAACAAGGCATGACATTGTTTACACAAGATGGGCGACAGCATACCGACACGCACGCCCAGGAAGTCTTCGATGTCTCGGGTGCCGGTGACACGGTGCTGGCGGCCTTGGCCGTTACGCGCGCGGCGGGGCTGGATTGGGGCCAGGCCATGCTGTGGGCCAACCGCGCCGGCGGCGTCGTGGTCGGCAAGCTGGGCACCTCGACTGTAACTCCTGGAGAATTGACATGATTGTAGTAACCGGAGGCGCGGGCTTCATCGGCAGTAACCTGGTGCTGGGGCTGAACAAACGCGGCTGCACGGATATCCTGGTGGTGGACGACCTGACCCAGGGCGATAAATTCGTGAACATGGTCGATGGCAAGATCGCCGACTATCTGCACAAGGATGAATTCCGGCAGCGCGTGGCCCAGGGGCAATTCACCAATATCGAGGCCGTCTTCCATCAGGGCGCCTGCTCGGACACCACCGAACGCGACGGCCGCTACATGCTGGACAACAACTATCGCGTCACGCTGGAGCTCTTTCAGTTCTGCCAGCAAGGCAGGATACCCTTCATCTACGCTTCATCCGCCGCGGTCTACGGTGCGGGGCCGGTGTACGCCGAAGATGCCTTGTACGAATCGCCGCTGAATGTCTATGGCTATTCGAAGTTCCTTTTCGATCAGGTATTGCGCCGCCATCTGCACAGCCTGACAGCGCCCGTCGTGGGCCTGCGTTATTTCAACGTCTATGGCCCGAACGAACAGCATAAGGCGCGGATGGCTTCCGTGGCCTTCCACAACATGAACCAGTTTCGCAGCGAAGGGCATGTACGGCTGTTTGGCGGCTGGGACGGCTACGAGAACGGCGGACAGTTGCGCGACTTCATTCATGTGGACGACGTCGTGGATGTCAATCTGTTCTTTCTGGATCATCCCGAAAAATCGGGCATCTTCAATTGCGGCACCGGGCGCGCGCAGCCTTTCAACGATGTTGCGCGGGCGGTGGTGAACACCCTGCGCGCGAACAAGAACCTGCCGGCCTTGTCGCTGAAGGAGCTGGTCGATCAGAAGCTGATACGCTATATCGAGTTTCCCGACGATCTCAAGGGCCGTTATCAAAGCCACACGCAGGCGGACTTGACGCAGCTGCGCGCCGCGGGCTATGACCGGCCCATGCGCGACGTGCAAACCGGCGTCTCGCAATATACCCAGGCCTTGCTCGCACTCGGGAGAATCTGACCCGAGCGTAGCTCTACGCATGGATATCTGCGGACGGCGCGGCTATCTCAAAGTTGGCTCGAACGGGATCATTGCAGACAGGTAGCGGGCCTGGCCGCCGCACGGTGGCAGCCGCTGTCCTTAACTTCTACCGGAGGCTGCTATGAACCCGTTTTTACACTCCACCGTGGCTCAGCCACTGACCGAAGGGCCTTGCGCGCGCTACACGGCCCAGGCCCCAGCATTGCCTGCAAAGGCCCGCGCACGGGGCGCGCGCCCCGCTTGGCTGGGGATAGCCTTGGGCATGCTGGCCAGCGCGGCCTTGCCCGCGCCCGCATTCGCGCTGGACGTCAATGTCGCCACACAAGAGCAATTGCGCGAGGTCAGGGGCATAGGGCCCAAAACTGCGCAGATCATCATTGAAGAGCGCAGCCGCAGCGGGCGGTATGAATCCTTTTCCGATCTGTCGGACCGTGTCAAAGGCATAGGGCCGAAGAAGGCCGCGGCCTTGCAGGCATCCGGATTGACGATAGGCGCCGGCGGCCCCGCTACCGTCGCGGCGGGCGCACCCGCAACGCGTGCACGTCCTGCGGCCCCGCCTGCCACGCCGCCGGGGCAGAAGGGCCGCTAGGCACGCGCGCCGGCTGCTTGCGCAGGCAGTGCAATCGCGCCCCAAGGCTTGTGCACCCGGCTTTTCGGCGCGATCCCGTGCGATGGGTTTCAAGGAAGTCGGGAAACAATGAAGCGGATGTGTCATGCGCAAAAATACACCCGGTGCACAAGAAGGGTGTATGATTTTCGGCATGAAAAATTACCTGACTATCGAAGATACCATCGGCGCCACGCCGCTGGTGCGGCTGCAACGCATACCCGGCCAGGCCGGTGCGCCCCGAGGCAACGTCATTTTGGCGAAGCTGGAAGGCAACAATCCCGCGGGGTCCGTCAAGGATCGCGCGGCCAGTTCCATGATACGCCACGCCGAAGCGCGCGGCGACATCAAGCCGGGCGACACGCTGATAGAAGCCACCAGCGGCAACACGGGGATCGCGCTGGCCATGGCGGCGGCAGTGCGGGGCTACAAGATGATACTCATCATGCCCGATAACCTGTCGACTGAAAGGCGTGCCTCCATGACGGCGTATGGTGCACAGCTTATTCTTACTCCGGCCAACCAGGGCGGTATGGAATATGCGCGCGACTTGGCCGACAAGATGCAGGCGGATGGCAAGGGGAAAGTGCTGGATCAGTTCGCCAACCCGGACAATCCGCTGGCCCATCTGGAAACCACCGGCCCGGAGCTTTGGGAACAGACGGATGGCGAAATCACCCATTTCGTCAGTGCCATGGGCACGACGGGCACCATCATGGGTGTCGGCAAGTACCTGCGGTCGAGGAATCCCGGCATACAGGTCGTCGGGGCTCAGCCAGCCGAAGGATCACAGATACCAGGCATACGGAAATGGCCGGAAGCCTATCAACCGAAGATCTACCAGCCCAGCCAGGTCGACAGCTTTGAATTGATTTCACAGGCCGAGGCCGAGGACATGGCCCGCCGCCTGGCCGCCGAGGAAGGCATATTCGGCGGAATTTCCTCCGCCGGCGCGCTGGTGGCGGCCTTGCGTGTGGCGCAGCGCGTGGAAAACGCCACGATCGTATTCATCGTCTGCGATCGGGGCGATCGCTATCTGTCCACCGGTGTTTTCAACTGATCATGCCGGCGAGGCTGGCGGGCAGGCACGTCGCCCGTCAGCCCCTAGAATCTTCTAATCAGTTTGGCCAGCCGTATCCCATATTGCCTGCCAGCGCCTGCGCCAGGTCAGCCACAGAAGCGGCATAGAAATAACTGCGGTTGTAGTGGGTGATGGCGAAGAAGTTCGGCGTTCCCAGGCGGTATTCAACCGTATGGCGTGGTTCATCCGGCAAATTTACCACCCCCAGCTTGTATTGCTGCCAAGACGGATGTCCGGCGGCGCCCTGGCGGCTGGCATTGGCAGCCGAATTGCGTGCTTGCGCACCCTGGGACTGCAATTGCGCCCAATCATGGGTAGGATATAGCCCGCCCACCACCAACGTTTCGGGATTCTGCGGCAAGGTAGCGGGCGCAAACACCGGCAGGCCCGGTACCCAGCCATGCAGCCTCAAGAAGCGGGCGACCGAAGCAATGGCATCATCGGCGCTGTATTCCAGATCGATACGGCCATCGCGATCGCCATCGGCGGCGTAACGCATCAGGCTGCCCGGCATGAACTGCGGCAGACCCATGGCGCCTGCGAAGGAACCGGTGACTTCCTGTGCATTGAGCTTTTTTTCATAATCCAGCTGGATCAGGTCCGCCAACTGGTCGCGGAACAACTGACTGCGTTCCGGACGGCTGTCGTCGGGATAACGGAATCCGAGCGTGGCCAGCGCGTCCAGCACGCGAAAATTGCCGGTGTTGCGTCCATAGATGGTTTCCACGCCTATGATGGCGACGATGATGGACGGTGGCACGCCATAGTCGCGGCTGGCCTGGTCCAGCGCCGGCTTGTTCTGGGCCCAGAACTGCTGGCCGGCCTTGATGCGGACGGGCTCCACGAAACGATTGCGATAGGTCACCCAGCTGCGCCGGACGCGGGCGCCCGATGGCGCCATCAGGCGCGCTGCCGCGGCATTGTATTGGGCGCTTTTCAAGAGGGCTTCGACATGATCCAGCGGCACACCGCGGACCTGGGACACTTCACGCGCATAGGCCTGGATGTCCGGCGTGAGCGCACCGCTGGCGAGCACAAAGGGACTGTCCCCGGGTACGGATATGCCCGCCTTGATTGGCGCAGGTGCTTGCTGAGGCTGCAAAGCCGGCTGTTGTGCGTTGGTGGAACTGCCGCCTGGCGCGGGCTGCAGCGAGGGCGAGGCGGAAAGCGGAGTGGGCGTCTGCGTGGCGGCGCAGCCGCTTAAAAGCAGGGTCAAGAGGCCGACTTGCAATATGCGGACTGGTTTGAACATAATCATCCTTATGCAGACCATATATATTACTCATCCCTCGTGCAAGCTGCATGAAATGGGCAGTTGGCATCCGGAATGCCCGGCGCGGCTGGATGCCATCAACGACCGATTGCTGGCCAGCGGTCTGATGAATCTCATCGAACCCATGCAGGCCCGGCTCGCCACGCGTGATGACATCCTGCGCGTGCATGCCGCCGAGCATCTGTCTTTTCTGACTGCGCATGCGCCAGCCAGCGGCTATTACCAAGTAGACCCGGACACCATCATGAATCCGCACACGCTGGAGGCTGCTCGGGCCGCGGCGGGCGCCGGCATCACGGCGGTCGACGCCATCATGAGCGGTGACTACCGCAGCGCCTTCTGTTCCGTGCGGCCGCCGGGGCATCACGCGCGGCCCGGCCAGGCGATGGGTTTCTGCTTCTTCAACAATATTGCGGTGGCCGTCAGTTATGCCCTCGAAAAGTACGGACTGCATCGGGTGGCCATCATCGATTTCGATGTCCATCATGGCAACGGTACCGAAGAGATGTTCGCGGGCGACGAGCGCGTCCTGATGTGCAGCTTTTATCAGCACCCCCTGTTTCCCGGCACCCGAGTCGATCCGGCAGCCTCGAACATGCTGAACATACCTGTCGATCCCTATACGAAAGGCGACGCGCTGCGCATGATCGTCAGCGACATATGGTTGCCTCGTCTACGGGAATTCCGCCCCCAGTTCATCTTCATTTCCGCCGGTTTCGATGCCCATCGGGAAGATGACATGGCGCAGCTGGATATGGTGGAATCCGACTACGCCTGGATTACCGCCCGGCTGATGGAGCTCGCCGATGACACGGCCGAAGGGCGCGTGGCCAGTTTTCTGGAGGGCGGCTACGACTTGTCGGCGCTGGGTCGCAGCGCCGACGCGCATATCAGGGCGCTCGCAAAGTTGTAGAATAAAAAAGTTTATTTTGCTGATTACGGTTTTTTAAGCTCTTTCTGGAGAAGCTCGATGAAGGTGTTGGTACCGGTCAAGCGTGTCGTTGACTATAACGTCAAGGTCCGCGTGAAGTCCGATCAAAGCGGCGTGGATATCGCCAACGTGAAAATGTCCATGAATCCCTTTGACGAAATCGCGGTCGAGGAAGCGACCCGCCTGAAGGAAAAAGGGTCTGCAACTGAAGTCATAGCTGTGTCCTGCGGCGTAACGCAATGCCAGGAAACCCTGCGCACCGCCATGGCCATCGGCGCGGACCGCGCGGCGCTGGTGCAAACCGATGCCGAACTGCAGCCGCTGGCGGTCGCCAAGCTGCTGAAGGCGCTGGTCGACAAAGAGCAGCCTCAATTGGTCATCCTGGGCAAGCAAGCCATCGACGACGATGCCAATCAAACGGGCCAGATGCTGGCCGCCTTGCTGGATTGGCCCCAGGCCACGTTCGCCAGCAAGGTCGACGTCTCCGGCGACACCGTGGCCGTGACGCGCGAAGTCGACGGCGGCCTGGAAACACTGTCGTTGAAGCTGCCCGCGATCATCACCACCGACCTGCGCCTGAATGAGCCGCGCTACGTCACGCTGCCCAACATCATGAAGGCCAAGAAAAAAACCCTGGACGTCCTGACGCCGGAAGAATTGGGCGTAGATGTCGCTCCCAGGCTCAAGACCCTGAAAGTGACCGAACCGCCCGCGCGTTCCGCCGGTATTACCGTCCCTGACGTGGCGACCCTGGTGGACAAACTGAAGAATGAAGCGAAGGTGGTTTAAATGACGATATTGGTAATAGCAGAACACGATAACGCCAGCCTGAAAGGCGCAACCCTGAATGCCGTGGCTGCGGCGGCCAAGCTGGGCGGTGACATCCACGTACTGGTTGCCGGCAGCGGCGCCAAGACCGTGGCCGATCAGGCTGCGCAAGCTGCTGGCGTGGCCAAGGTGCTGCTGGCCGACGGCCCTGCGCTTGCTGAAGGGCTGGCCGAGAACGTCGCCGCGCAGGTGCTGGCCGTTGCCGGCAACTACAGCCACATCCTGTTCCCCGCCACGGCGGCGGGCAAGAACGTGGCGCCTCGGGTAGCGGCCAAGCTGGACGTGGCCCAGGTTTCGGACATTATCTCGGTCGAATCCCCCGACACCTTCACCCGTCCCATCTATGCCGGCAACGCGATTGCTACGGTGCAGTCGGCTGATGCCGTCAAAGTCATCACGGTGCGCACCACCGCTTTCGACGCTGTGGCGGCCGACGGCGGCAGCGCGGCCATCGAGGCCGTCGACGCGGTGGCCGACTCGGGCTTGTCGTCTTTCGTCGGGCGCGAGGTCGCCAAGAGCGATCGTCCCGAACTGGCCGGCGCCTCGGTGGTCGTATCCGGCGGGCGCGGCCTGGGCAGCGCCGAAAACTTCAAGATCCTGGACCCCCTGGCCGACAAGCTGGGCGCAGCGCTGGGCGCGTCCCGGGCGGCAGTGGATGCCGGCTACGCACCCAACGACTGGCAGGTGGGCCAGACGGGCAAGATCGTTGCGCCGCAACTGTATGTGGCTGTCGGGATCTCGGGCGCCATCCAGCATCTGGCCGGCATGAAAGACTCCAAGGTCATCGTCGCCATCAACAAGGATGCCGAAGCGCCGATTTTCGGCGTGGCCGACTACGGTTTGGTGGCCGACCTGTTCCAGGCGGTGCCGGAGCTGGTGGACGCGCTATAGGCGGCTAAGCCTCGTAAATCGCAGTAAGCGACTCACCCCAACGCCTGGTTTGCAATACCAGGGTTGGGGTGTTTTCAATACAGCAGCCGGCAACCCAGCCAATGCTGCTGTTCGATCAGCCCCTTGATGACGGCCTTGCAAAGCCGTATCACATTGGCGACCGCGGGCGTTGGCGGCATGCTGTCGCTCGCGCACAGCGCGATCTCCCTGGATAATTCGACATCGACGGAGTGGGGGATGATGGCGCCACTGGTGATCTCGGGCTGTGCCGCGGAGTAGGGCAGGAAGGTGGCCGCCAGACCTTCGCGAACCGCTGGGATCAGGATAGCGGACGTGCTGGCCTCGGCAAAAAGATTATAGGTATGGCGCGCCGCCAGGAAGGCGTGGTCCACGCGCGCCCGCAGCGTGTTGGGCAGGCTGGGCAGGACCAGCGGCACATGGGTCAGGGCATGGATCGGAATGCTGCCCTTCGGCAGTTGCAGACTGGCATGGGTCAGCAAAAACAAATCTTCGATGAGCAGCGGAGTGACCGAGATCCCTTTGATGGGCTGCTGGTCCGGCGACAGGGAAAAGTCAACGCGACCCTGAAGTACGAGCCGTGTCAGGTCGGCACTCGGGATATCCACGATTTCAAGCACGATGGAAGGGAACTGCTGCTTGACGACCTTCATCAGGTGCAAGGCGACCATGCGCGCCGTGCTGGACGCCATCGCGATTGATACCGTGCCGGATATCTGTTCGCCGGTCTTGCTGAGCAGGCTGCGCGTGGTGTCGACCTGGCGCAGGATCGTCTGTGCGTGCCGGTAGAGCAAATCGCCCTCGGGCGTGGCGTGCACCCCCTTGGGGCCGCGTACAAGCAGCTTGATTCCCAAGGTTTCTTCGAGCAGGGCGATTTGCTGGCTTAGCGCGGGCTGGGCTATGTGCAGGCTTTCCGCGGCGCGCGTCATGTTTTGCATTTCGAACACCCGCACGAAATACTTGAGCTGCCTGAAGTTCATGTCGCTGCCTCCCTGGAAGGAATAAGTTTACCTTATGCCTCCATTGAAAAATAGTATTTTCAGCGTCTGGAATCTTTTTCTAGAATCTACGCACCACAAAGGAGACCAGCGACATGAGCCGACCGCTCGCCGGATTAAAAGTACTCGACCTGACGCGCGCCCTCTCGGGGCCCTTCAGCACCATGATACTGGCCGACCTTGGTGCAGAAGTCATCAAGGTCGAACCCACCCCTGCCGGCGACATGGTACGGCAGTGGGGTCCCTTCGATCAGGACATAAGTGTTTATTATCTAAGCGCCAATCGGAACAAGAAAGGCATTGGTGTCGACTTCCGCAATAAGGAAGGCCTGGAGCTGATACGCCAAATGGCATTGAAATCCGACATCGTGGTCGAGAACTTCAAGGTCGGCACCATGGAAAAGATGGGACTGGGCTACCCGGCCCTATCAGCCGAACATCCCGGCTTGATCATGGCTTCGATTTCCGGCTTTGGCAGCGTGGGGCCGGCCAGGGAATGGGCCGGCTTCGACCAGATCGCCCAGGGTTATTCGGGCTTCATGAGTCTGACCGGTACGGCGGAATCGGGACCGACACGAGTCGGCACCGCCATCGGGGACCTGACGGCCGGCATGTGGTTGGCGATAGGCATCCTGGCGGCCGTGGTCGAACGAAAAGAAAGCGGGCGCGGGCAGCATGTCGAGACGTCGCTGCTTGCCGGGCTGATGGGCCTGTTAAGCGTGCAAGGCCAGCGTTACCTCAGCGTGCAGGAAGTACCGCAGCCTTGTGGCAATGTCCATCCGGTTATTGCGCCTTACGGCACCTTCGACACGGCAGACGGGCCGATCAATCTCGCGCCCGCCACCCAAGCGATGTGGCTGAAGTTATGTTCCATCCTCGAGCTCGACGATCTGACCACCGATCCGCGTTTCTTGACCAATGCGGACAGGATGCAGCATCGTCATGTGCTGAAGGAAAAACTGGAAACAAGCCTGAAGCGCAAGACCCGCATGGAATGGACGCCCGTGATGATCGATAGTGGCATTCCGGCCGGTCCCATCAATTCTCTGGACGATGTATTCCGCGACCCGCAGGTGCTAGCCTGCAAGCTTGTCGAGACCGTCGAGCATCCGGTGCTGGGCCCGTTGCAACAGGTGGGCTTGCCCGTGCGTATGGGCCAGGTCGAAGACGGCACATCGGTCCGCTCGGCGCCACCGCTGTTTGGTCAGCATACCCAGGCTGTCTTCACCGATTACGGTTTTTCGCAAGATGAGATACAGCGCCTGCTTGAGCGCAATGTGATCCATCAGGAGGGCGGCTAATGGGCGCCACCGACATGCAGGCGACCAGCCCGTTGCTGAGTATCGACGGCGCGATCGCAACGATTCAGTTGCGCAAGCCGCAGTACGCCAACCGGCTTAGCCCAGATGATTTGTCCTTGCTGCGCCAGCATCTCGCGACGGTCAACGCGCGCGATGAAGTGCTGGTGTTGCGCTTCAAGGGCGAGGGTAAATATTTTTGCAGCGGCTATGACATATCTTCGCTGGCCGCGGACACCGCACCAAGCTCTTTGTTCTTCGGCGCCACCATGGACATGATCGAAGCCGCCCGGCCCGTTACGATTGCGGCCGTGAACGGCGGCGCTTATGGCGGGGGTACCGACCTGTGCCTGGCTTGCGATTTTCGCATCGGGGTACCCGACACCAATATGTTCATGCCGGCCGCCCGGCTCGGATTGCATTTTTATCCTGGAGGCATGCAGCGCTATATCTCGAGGCTGGGTCTCAATAATGCGAAGCGGCTGTTTCTTACCGCCGACAAAATCGATGCCAAGGAGATGCTGCAGATGGGCTTCCTGACGGAGATCGTGAATGCCGATGAGCTCGAGCATCGCGTGGATGCACTTAGCGGGCAATTGGCGGGTATGGCGCCCATTGCCTTGCTGGGCATCAAGAAACACTTGAACCTGATTGCGCGTGGACAGATCGACACACAGGACATCGAAGCGGCCGTCCTGCAATCGGAAAGTTCGAACGACATTATCGAGGGCGCTGCTGCCTGGAAGCAGAAACGCCCGCCTCAGTTTTCCGGAACCTGAATATTTACAAAGGAGACATCTAATGAAAACGAAAACCAAACTGAATATGGTATTGGCATGCCTGGCGCTGAACATCGCCGGCGCCGCGCAAGCCGCGAGCTACCCAACCAAGCCGATCACGCTGGTGATAGGGTTCCCGCCCGGCGGGGGCGCAGACAGCGTGGGCCGCGTCTATGCCAATAGCCTGTCCAAGCTGTTGAAGCAGCCCGTAGTCATTGAAAACAAACCGGGCGCCGGCTCTACGATCGCTGCCGGGCAGGTGGCCAGGGCGCCGGCCGATGGTTATACCTTGTATCTGGGCAATTCCAGCGTCATGGGCAGCGACAGCGTGCTCTACAACGTCAGCTATACGCCGCTTGATTTTCGTCCGGTGGCGCGCCTCACTACGGCGCCCATGATACTGATCGCCAGCAAGAAGTCCGGTATCGCAAGCGTCAAGGACCTGGTCGACCGTGCGAAGAAGGCGCCCGGCACGATCAATGTGGCGTCGTCGGGCAACGGCGTCATCACGCATCTGGCCGCGGTGGAGTTCATGAACGTCAGTGGGGTGAACCTGATGCATATCCCTTTCAAGGGGGGCGCAGCCGCCACGCAGTCGGTAGCCGCCGGCGACACTGATGTTTCCTTCGCCACCGCGCCGTCCGCGCGTGCCGCCATCGATACCGGCAAGGCCATAGGGCTGGGCATTACAACTACATCGCCTTCCAGCGTGATCCCGGAATATCAGCCTATTGCAGGCCTTGGCGTGCCGGGCTACAACATTTCCAATTGGTGGGGCATATTCGTACCCAAGGGAACACCCGACTCCGTTGTCGATGTCCTGTTCCGTGCGACCAACGATGTGCTGGCGGACGAATCGGTCAAGCGCAGCCTGGCCACCAGCTTCGAGGAAGTCACGCCATCGAAGTCGGTTGACGAATTTGTCGAATTCGCCCGCAGGGAAGGCGACCAAGGATTACGCCTGGCCAAGGAAAGCAGGGCCACCGCCAACTGAGCAAAACGCGCACACGGCCGGCGGTCGGACGATACCGGAATATGGCAAAATGGATCAGCCGGCCCAGCCCGCCATGGCGACCGTGGCGCCTGATCCGTGCAACTTTTTTATTCGGGAGAGCCCGTGACTTACCGTGCGCCAACTGAAGATATACGCTTCGTCATCAAAGAGCTTGCCGATCTGGAAGGCGTATTGCGCCTTCCCGGATTCGAGG
>JAEWEH010000461.1 GCA_023389535.1 Pseudomonadota bacterium | reverse complement strand
TGCAGGCGGGCGCGCGCCAGGCGGGCCAGGCGGGCGAGATCATGCGCGAGGTGGTCGGTTCGGTGCAGGGTGTGACGACGATCATGGGCGAGATCTCTTCGGCTTCGCACGAGCAGTCCGAGGGCATCGAGCAGGTGAACCAGGCGGTGACGCAGATGGACAGCGTGGTGCAGCAGAATGCGGCGCTGGTGGAAGAGGCGGCGGCTGCGGCCGGTTCGCTGCAGGAACAAGCGGCGCGGCTGGCCGAGGCGGTGGCGGTGTTCAAGATCAATGCCAGCGAGGTCATAGACGTCAGCGCCGCCAGTTTGAAGCACGACAAAGAGGAACAGGCTCGCGGCTCCATCGGCCTGAGATCGCCGCTCGGGGCGTTGGCGGGTTCCTAGGGCCTATGCAGCATCCTTTCAGCGTTAACGGGCTCTAAATATGTCTTCCTTGGCATCTTCGATATTTTCCATGCCCGAGCTGCCTGAGGTCGGGCACAATGACTTCCAGCGGGCGGCAGCGTTGTTGCGCACCCGTGCCGGCATCGTGCTGGGGGGCCATAAGCAGGAGATGGCGGAACGCACCTTGGGGCTGCGCGCCAAAAGCCTGGGCGTAGCGACAGTCCGGGAATACCTCGACCACCTGGAGCAGAACTTTCAGTCCAGTCACTGGCAGGCCTTCATAAACGCCTTCACCATCAATCACACGGCTTTTTTTCGCGAGCAGCATCACTTTCCGATACTTGCGAACTTCGCCAGGAAACGCGGTAAACCGTTTTCCGTGTGGTGTTGTGCCAGCTCGACCGGGGAAGAGGCCTACTCCATTGCCATGACGCTGCGCGAATCGCTGCCTGCCCCGGATTCGGGCATCTATGTGCTGGCGACGGACATCGATACCAAGGCCGTCGAGCGGGCGCGGGAAGGCATGTACACCCTGGAGCGCACCGAGCCCATACCGCGCGACCTGTTGCACAAATACTTCTTGCGCGGTGCGGGCCGGCGTGCGGGTAAAGTCAGGGCCAAGCCGGTCTTGCGCGACATGATCGAGTTCGATATTGTGAACCTGCTGTCAGCGGACTGGCCGGCCGGGCAGAAGTTCGATGTCATCTTCTGCCGCAATACCATGATTTATTTCGACAAAGCCACGCAGACACGCATACTGGAGCGTTTCGCGGCCATACTTAAACCCGGGGGCTTGTTGTTTGCCGGCCACTCCGAGAACTTCACCTATCTGACCAAGGCATTCCGGCTGCAAGGTCAGACAGTGTATGTAGCAACATGACGGCGGCTCGTGCTAGCGCCTCGTTTTTCTGAGTCGGCGAAATGAAGAAAATTCGTGTGCTGTGTGTGGATGATTCGGCGCTGGTGCGCGGCTTGATGAAGGAAATCATCAACAACCAGCCGGACATGGAAGTCGTGGCGGCAGCACCTGATCCGCTTATCGCCCGCGAACAGATCAAGCAACACAACCCTGACGTGCTGACGCTGGATGTCGAAATGCCGCGGATGGACGGGCTGGACTTCCTTGAGCGCCTGATGCGCTTGCGGCCCATGCCGGTAGTCATGGTGTCGTCGCTTACCGAACGAAATTCCGAGGTCACCCTGCGTGCACTGGAACTGGGCGCGGTCGATTTCGTCACCAAGCCCAAGCTGGGCCTGCGCGACGGCCTGCTTGAATACAGCGAACTGATCGCCGACAAGATACGCGCGGCCGCCCATTCGCGTCCCCGCCAGGCGCCGCCCAGGGGCGCGGCGCCGCCGCGCAAGCTGGCCCAGCCATTTTCAACGACGGAAAAACTGGTGCTGATCGGCGCCTCCACAGGCGGAACCGAGGCCATACGCCAGGTGCTGGAGCCGCTACCGGCGAACAGCCCCGCCATCATGATCACCCAGCACATGCCCGCCGGGTTTACGCGCTCCTTCGTTCAGCGCCTGGACAATCTATGCGCCCTGCAGGTCCACGAAGCCGAGGACGGTCAGCGCGTGCTCCCCGGCCATGTTTATCTTGCTCCCGGCGGCATCGCCCACATGAAGCTGGCGCGCTCGGGCGCCAACTATGTCGTCAAGCTCGATGACAGCGAGCCGGTCAACCGCCACCGGCCCTCCGTGGATGTGCTGTTCAACTCGGCCGCGCAGGTGGCGGGCAAGAACGCCGTCGGCGTGCTGCTGACGGGCATGGGCAAGGACGGCGCCCAAGGCTTGCTTGCCATGAGGCAGGCGGGGGCGATCACCTTCGCGCAGGACGAAGCCAGCTGCGTCGTATTTGGCATGCCCCGCGAGGCCCTGCATATCGGCGCCACCGATACGGCTGTGCCCCTGGCGGAAATGAGCGAGCGGATACTGACCAGCGCCGGTTCTTATGGACACAGGGTCTGAGGTTTCCCGGATCCGAAGCTTTATTATTTTGGAGAGTATCAAGTGGTACAAAAGACCATGAAAATCCTGGTGGTGGATGATTTCCCGACCATGCGCCGGATCATCAAGAACCTGCTTAAAGACCTGGGCTTCGAAAACGTCGACGAAGCGGAAGACGGGGCCATGGGGCTCGAAAAGCTGCGCAACGGCAATTTCGAGTTCGTCGTATCCGACTGGAACATGCCCAATATGGACGGCCTGGAGATGCTCAAGCAGATCCGTGCCGATGCCTCGCTGGCCAAGTTGCCGGTGCTGATGGTCACCGCCGAAGCAAAGAAAGAAAACATCATCGCAGCGGCACAGGCGGGGGCCAACGGCTACGTCGTCAAGCCTTTTACCGCTGCCACACTCGAAGAGAAACTGAACAAGATCTTCGAAAAACTCGGATCATAAGGAGGATCGCATGGACATCGCCGACCCGTCCAGAGTCATGAATATCGAGCCTCCGGCCGACCTGATACTGCGTATTGCGTCCCTGACGCGGATGCTGCGCGAAAGCATGCGGGAATTGGGCCTGGATCAGGCCATCAAGGACGCCGCCCACGCCATTCCGGACGCGCGCGACCGCTTGCACTATGTCGCCCGCATGACCGAACAGGCCGCCAACCGCGTACTGAACACCGCCGAGCAGATGCAGCCCTTGCAAGAAAGCATACAGCGCGATGCAAAGGCGCTGGACGAGCGCTGGCAGCAATGGTTCGACCAGCCGGTGGAACTCGACCAAGCGCGCGAACTGGTCGACGATACGCGCGCCTTGCTTAAGGATGTTCCGCAAAAGGCGCAGGAATCCCAAAGCCTGCTGATGGAAATCATCATGGCCCAGGACTTCCAGGATCTGACCGGCCAAGTCATCATGAAGATGCTGGGCGTGGTGTCCGCCATTGAAACGGAACTGGTGCAGGTATTGATCGATAACGTGCCGCAAGAGCGGCGCGAGGAAGCCAACTGCCTGTTGAATGGTCCTGAAGTCAGCCCGCAGGGCAAGGTGGATGTCGTCACCAGCCAGGACCAGGTCGACGACCTGCTGTCCAGTTTGGGGTTCTAGGCGCAAGGCTAGGGTCTATGCCCGTTTCGCGCTTTCCCTAGGCAGCCTGGCACTTCACGAACACGGTGAAAAAGGGCGCGGCC
>JAEWEH010000146.1 GCA_023389535.1 Pseudomonadota bacterium | reverse complement strand
AGTCGACACGGAGACGCCATGCCTAACTATCAGTATGAAGCTTCCAATGCCGCGGGACGGGTGGAACGCGGTTTGATCGATGCCGATACTGAACGCAACGCCCGCCAGATGTTGCGTTCGCGGGGCTTGCTGCCCTTGACGCTGCGAGCCACCGGCGGTGGCCATACGCAGGCCGGAAAGATGCTGAAAGGCCCGCGCATCAGCGACGCGGACCTGGGTTGGCTGACCCGCCAACTGGCCAGTCTGCTGGCAGCGCGCCTGCCGCTCGAGGCGGCGCTTAGCGCAACGCTGGAACAGGCCGAGCGCCAGCACGTGGCCCACGCGCTGGCCGCCGTCCGGTCGGACATACGCGCGGGTCACAGACTGGGCGAAGCAATGGCGGCACGTCCGCGGGACTTTCCTGCTATTTATCGCGCCCTGATAGACGCTGGGGAACAGTCCGGAGACCTATCCCAGGTCATGGAAAAGCTGGCCGACTATATAGAATCCCGCGGCGCACTACGCAACAAAATACTGACCGCTTTTATTTACCCACTGATCGTCACCATAGTGTCGATCGCTATCGTGGTCTTCCTGCTGAGCTATGTGGTGCCTCAAGTGGTGGGCGCTTTCAACCAGGCCCATCAAACTTTGCCCCTGCTGACGCGCTTCATGCTGGCCGCCAGCGGCTTCGTGCAGGAATGGGGGGTCATCGTCGCAGCGGGCGCGGCCCTGGCGTTCGCGCTATGGCGCTGGCGCTTGCGCAACCCTGCCGCCCGGCTGGCCTGGCATACCCGCGTATTGCGCCTGCCATTGTTCGGCCGGTATGTACTGGGCGTCAATACCGCCCGCTACGCAGCCACGCTCGGCATCCTGACGAGCAGCGGGGTTCCCTTGCTGGCCGCCCTGGAGGCCGCCAGCCGCACCCTGAACAACGACAGATTGCGCCTCGCCGTGGACGAAGCCACTCGCCATGTCAAAGAAGGAAGCCCGCTGGCGCCGGCGCTGGCGATGCAGAAAGTTTTCCCGCCCTTGTTGATTCACTTGATAGGCAGCGGCGAACGTACGGGCGAGCTGCCCCCCATGCTGGAACGCGCCGCCCGCACACTGTCGGACGAACTGGAGCGCCGCGCGACGACGCTGACCGCGCTGCTCGAACCCTTGATGATCCTGATCATGGGGAGCGTCGTCCTGGTCATTGTATTGGCCGTGATGATGCCCATCATCGAAATCAATCAGATGATCCGGTAGAGCTTCCTACCGCGCCTCGAATGCACTGGCGCTGCGCAAATGCTAATGGTTTTTATGTAACTTGGGGTGCCATTCATCGAATCATTTGTTACCATTGTTGCGCAAATTCACAATTAAGGCGCCCACAGCCATCCCACAGCCAATGCGTCGGTCGGCGTAGGCTCTGCGTATTGGCCCTGGCCAAACGACTGACTGGAGAAAACGTTGCATAAGGCACTCCCAGCACTGATCGCCGCGACGTGCGCCGCGGTAACCCTTACCGCCTGCGACAGCAGCAACAGCGTGGCATCCAGCGCAAGCACACCCCAGACGCCCACGCCCAATATTCTATTCGTCGTTCTCGATGACCTGGGTGTCGATCAGTTGCCGGTCTTCGGCTATGGCGGCCTTACCGCCGCGAAAACGCCCAATATCGATGCCATCGCCCATGCCGGGGTACGCTTTCGCAATGCTTGGTCCATGCCCACCTGCACGCCCACGCGCGCCACTTTCTTTCAGGGACGCTACCCTTTCCGTACCGACGTGCGCAATGCCATCGTTGCACTCGACCTGGCCAATTCGCAGGTATCGCCGTTTGAACTGACCACGCCCAAGCTGCTGAAGGAAAAAGGTTATGTCAATGCGCTCATCGGCAAAATGCATTTATCCGGCTCCGACCTGAATCCCGACAACAACCCGCTGGGCAACGGCGTCATGAGGGAACTGGGCTGGGATTACTTCGAAGGCTATCTGGACGGCGCGCCCTACCCCATCGATGCGACGGCTGGCGGCGCCAACCATGCCTCCGGCGCTGTCTATGGCTGCGGATTCGTACCCAATACCAAAGATGATCCCGCCCATGGCGCCGACAGCGGCGCTTGTTATCAGGCCGACGGCAGCTGCACGGCCATATCCATCGCAGCCGCCGAAACACCCGGACGCAGTTGCCTGGAGCGCGGTGGCCTGTTCGATCCGGGCCAGTCATGCAAGCCGGCCAAACCCGCATACCTGGATTTCACGACACAGAACGGCTACTACACGGGCGAATGGGTCATCAACCGGCCTGACGGCGGCGTCGAAGTCGTGCCGGCCTCGGATGCCCGCGCACGCGGATACCGCAGCGTGCTGGAAACAGACAAAGCGGTGGCCTGGCTCAAACAACAGTCGCCGAACCAGCCCTGGATGCTCAGCGTGGGCTATTCCGCCATCCATACGCCGTTGCAGCAGCCGCCGGTTTCCCTGCTGCCGGCAGGGTCGACGCCCACCGGCGCCTACTCCTGCAGCACCGGGAACGTCCCGGAACAGCGTGAATTGACCAACCAGATGCTCGAAGCCCTGGACCATGAAGTCGGCCGCCTGCTGGTGGAAGCGGGCCTGGCCCAACGCAAGCCGGACGGCACGCTCGATTACCGGCCTGAGAACACCAATACCGCCGTGGTCGTCATGGCCGATAACGGCACGTATGCGCCCAGCGTCAAAGCGCCCTTCAACCCGGCGCGCGCCAAGGGCTTTCCTTATCAGACGGGCGCCTGGGTGCCGCTGATCGTGGCCGGGCCCATGGTCAAACAACCGGACCGGGATGTGGAACACATGGTCAACTCCACCGACTTGTACAGCCTGTTCGGCGAACTGGCCGGCATCGACGTGGGCCAGGCCGTGCCTGCGGCGCGAGGGCTGGACGCCAAGCCAGTCCTGCCTTACCTGACCGACCCCGGCCACGGCAGCATACGCAGCTTTAACTACACCGAGATGGGAACCAACATTACTTCCACGGCGACGCCTCCCGCCCCGCCCTGCGTCATTCCGGCATCCAATGTCTGCGTGCAGATATTCCCGCAGCAAGGCGTATGTGAAGACCAGAGCGGCGTCTGGTATGGCCCCGGCGGCACAGCCGGGGCAGCCGGCCTGGGCTCGTGCTGCGCCGTCAACGACTACCTGGTGGCGAACGGCCAGGAAGCGGTGGACATCATGCCCGATTCGCAGAAAGCCATACGCAACGAATTTTTCAAGCTGGTACGCATCGATCGCCTGAATTGCGGCAGCGGGCGCATTGAATCCACCGACGAGTTCTATCACATCAATCAGGCGACGCCGGCGCCCAAGCTCGACAACGCCCCAAGCAATCTCCTGGCCCACGCCGCCATGACACCCGAGCAGCAGCAGAACTACACAGCCTTGAGCTCCGAACTGCAAAACCTGCTGGCCAGCCGCGTCACATGCCCGGGCGATGGCAATCTGGACCTGGTGGTGAATGAAGCGGATGTGCAGGAATGGAAGCGCTTCAGCAGCGCCAACGAGGGCAAGTCCAGTTGGTACGACTTCAATCACGATGGCCTGACCGACGAGGCTGACCTCGCCATCATCCAGCAGAACATGGGCAAGGATTGCCGGCCGCCCAGTGCAGCTTGAAGACAGGCGCCATCCGCAAGATAAAGCCCAGCACCGCTGGGCTTTGCTGATCCGAAGGGGTCGGGTTGATGCCGCTTAGACCGTGATCGGCGCCAAAGGCGGCAAAAGCTGTTTCATAACCACGCAGCATCGCTTGCGCCTAGCCTGCCTGTCCATAGCCGGCCAGTGCGCACGTCCTTTCAGCATTAACACGCCCTAGGGCATTGCCTGGGACAGAAGTCGGGGCGGCGGTGCATCCTTGACCAGCCTGAAACCCAGGTGGGACATTGGGCTGTATGGATCGGAGCTGCGCCGAGCGCTGGGGCGGTAGGACAAGCAATAGGATTCATTGCACAGGAACGAGCCGCCACGGATGACCCGCTTGGGCGCGTTGGCCGGCATGCCCGGCTCCGATGGATCAAAGGACTGGGCAGGCCCCTGCGGGTTGTCGATCGGCCCTTTCTTTGCCGCAATACTGGCTTGCTGGGAAAAATAATCTGAACGGTACCAGTCGGCCACCCATTGCCAGGCATTGCCCGTCATGTCATAAAGGCCGTAACCATTTTCGGGAAACGTGCCGGCGGGCATGGTGTTTGCGGCGCCGCCCGCATCGGGGCTGACCACCGGAAAGGGGCGGTCCCGGGTGTCCCAGTAATTGGCCTGTACCTGGCCATCGGGCATCAGTTCGTCGCCCCAAACATAAGTCGCCTGCTCCAGACCGCCGCGTGCGGCGTATTCCCATTCGGCTTCCGTGGGCAGGCGCTTGCCGGCCCATTTGGCGTAGGCAAGCACATCCTCGTAGCTGACCTGCACCACCGGGTGATCGCCCTTGTCCTTGATGGAGCTTCCCGGGCCTTGCGGATGCCGCCAGTCGGCGCCGGGAACATAGCGCCACCACTGCGAATAGTCGGCCAGATTCACCGGTCCGCTGGTGCCCACGAACACCATGGCGCCAGCCACCAAAGCATCGTCGGGAGGTTGAGGTATGCCGGCAGGCAGTTGTACGCGTATGGTTTCCCAATCCGGTTTTTTCTCGGCCGTCGTGACGTAACCCGTCTGGCGCACAAACTCGGCAAACTGGTCGTTGGTGACATGCGTCACATCCATCCAGAACCCATGGACTTTGACCTGGTGTGCGGGACGCTCGTTGGGCTGGGCAAGCTTGCTGTCGCTACCCATCAGGAACATGCCGGCCGGGACCCACGCCATGTTTTTGGGGGTCGAAATGCCGTCGCCGACAATGACCGTGGGCATGGCGGCGGCCTGCGGCTTGGGCTGCGGCCAGCCCATCCAGCCCAGGGCGGCCCCTGTGGCAAGCAGCCCAAGCGCAGCCCCGCCGGCCACCATCAGCCGGCGCCTCTTCAGTCTAGTGGAGGGCATAGGTTTTCTTGCAGGTCGTACCCAGATTATTTTGGATGACCGCCTCGTCCAGATTGTTCGTCAAACCATCGTAGACACCGTTGACCACAAAGTCATAGACGCTGGACAGCCCCCAGGCCTTGGCGATCCGGCCCCAATCCGCCAAGTCTTTGCCATCGACCATGCCGTCCATATTGCCGTCCCCCGGGCAGTCCGGATTGGACGCCAGGATGTTATCCAGCTTGGCTTTCAAATCATCGTATGTGGCTTGGGTTTCGGCGGTCGGCGCCTTCAGCAGGTTACGATCCGGCGTATCCAGCAATGGCGTTGGCGCGGCCTGGTTGACCTCGTACAGTTCTTCAGTCGTGACCAAACCAATGCTGTCGGTGGCCGATTCATAAGTCTGTGTGATGTTGCGGACCAGCTTGAAACGATCGTTGCGGACAGCCATGGACGTCTCGGGCAATACGGTGATCGGGTCTTTGCCGGCCTTGAAAAGCGCCCGGTTCACGTCAGCGCAAAGCTTGTATCCTTGTCCGTCGGGGTCGACCACACTGGCGTCGGTATGCCCGGCACCCCAGTACACGCCGCCGTTGTCTTCACATACCGACTTGGAGGTCGGTATCTGCGTGCAACTGGTACTGATCACGCACGGCCCATTCCTTCCGCCATTGGCCTGTTGATTCACGCCCCCTATGGTGAAGTTGAGCGTGCGCAGGCTGGGCTGCCCCGGATTGGTCAAGTAGGCCTGGATCCCGACCGAATCGATGGTCCGCGGTACGGCCTTCTGCACATCGATGCCGGCCACTTCACCGAAAAACTGGAACAGATCGACCATGTTGACCATGTGCCCCACCTCGCGGTCGGGCTGGCTGACTTGCGGACCGGCGATGATCAGCGGATCCCAGACCCCGGTCTGATAGGCGGTGCCCTTGGCCTGCGAACCTTCGAACGGAAGCTTGACCGCGGTGCCCATCGAACCATTGTCGCCGACAATGGCGATGACGGTGTTGCTGGCCTTGGGGTCATAAATCAACTTGCCGTCGTCGCCGCGCTTGGCCAGGCCGGTTTCGACCATGAGCCGTCCAAACTCGGTGTCCATGGCTTCGATCATGCGGTCCTGGATGACCCGGCCAGTGGCGTTCACGGTGCAGCTCAAGCCATCCGCGAGCGGGCCCTGTTTGGCCAGCAGCCCGCCCGGCGGCTGCTGCCACGGGGTATGGGCAGAGCTGTAGCTGACAGTGGCCATCCATGGCTTGTTGGGCGCGCGCGACTTGATCCAGTCGATGGCGGCATCCGTTTCAATACGCGTGCGATAGCGTCTGGCGCGTGGGTCGGTAAGCGGTACTTCTTCGACGTTATTACCATGAATGATCACCAGCGGCGAAACGTAGTAACCGTTCTGGCGCGTGAAGTTCAGCGTCCCAGGCGGGGTTCCGCAGGTTTCATTCGGAACGAATATCCCGCCGGAGTCCAGGCACTGCAAGCCGGCGGCATCATCCGCCTGAGATGCCCGGGTAATGACCTTGCAAGTGTTGTCGGACTGGTAGCAGGCGCCGGTATCGGCACCGCCTTTTGCGAGTTTTCCCGGAACGAAGCCGCAGCTATACGTACCTTCGGGGGCTACGCCGCCCGCGGTGGTATCTACGGAACCGGGCAGCCCGCCGACCCAGCCATAAAAATGATCCCAGCCCAGTACGCTGGGCGTGGCGTTGACGGCTTCGTTGTTTTCAGGCCCGGCCAAATGGAACTTGCCGAACATCGCGCTTTCATAATTGGGCTGTTTGAGCAGCTTGGGCGTGGTCATGTCGTACGGGGACACTTGGGAAATGGCCAAGTCGTTCGGGCCGATCGCCTGATAGATGTTGGTGCGCGTGGGGTAGCGGCCAAGAAAGAATGCGGCCCGCCCCGGAGAGCACTCCGGCATGGACCAGGTGTTTCGGAAACGCACGCCTGCGGCCGCCACAGCATCCATATTCGGCATGCTGGGCGCTATGGCGCCGCCATAGCCGAAAGACACCATCTGGTCGATGCCCACATCGTCCATGATCACAAAGAGGATGTTCGGTTGTTGCGACGAAGGCTCGCTGGAAGCGACGGAATTGCTGCTATCGCAGGCGGTCAGGGTCAACGCGGCGCCCGCCGCTGCGAATAAGGCTGGAATTGACTTGCGCAAGGGGTTCTCCAGTGGCAACAAGGCCGATATACGCAGAAGTCCCAAAGCCTGTTCCGACAAAAGGCTTACGCCCTGCGCTTATTATATTTGTGAGCGAAAAAAATAATAACAGATGATTACAGCTGGAGCCTAGTAAAAATTTAGCGCGTTTCCCTGGTGAACCAAGAATACATAATGCATCTGCACTATTTTTTCTGATGTCGATGCCCGCATAAGGCTATGGACCGTTTGTATACGTGCGTCTGCATGCCCTAAGCCATATGGTCCAAACGACTCTCAAACAAGACTGAATACCAGCGCGATCAGAGCCACGACCAATACGGGAAGCGTCAATACAATGCCGACCTTGAAGTAATAACCCCACGTAATCCGCAGCCCCTTGCGCTGCAGCACATGCAGCCACAGCAAAGTCGCCAGGCTGCCTATCGGGGTGATCTTCGGGCCAAGGTCGCTGCCGACGATGTTGGCATAGACCATCGCTTCCTTGATGGCGCCGGTCGCCTGGCTCGCATCAATGGACAACGCCCCGATCAGTACGGTGGGCAGATTGTTCATGACGGACGAGAGCAAGGCCATGATCAGCCCCGTCCCCAATGTGGCGACCCATATCCCTTGCTCCGCAAAGAGCGTCAACAGGTCGGCCAAGTGCCGTGTCAGCCCGGCATTGCGCAAACCATAGACAACCAGGTACATGCCCAGGGAAAAGATCACGATTTGCCACGGCGCTTCGCGCACGATCCTACGTGTGCTGATAATATGGCCGCGCGCTGCCACCCACAACAGTACCGCAGCGCCCGCTGCGGCTACCGCGCTGACCGGCACGCCCAAAGGTTCCAGCCCAAAGAACCCGATCAACAGCCACAGCAGGACGCCCCATCCCGCCCGGAAAGTTCGTATGTCGCGGATCGCCGTGGCCGGCCTGGGCAAAGAGTCGATGTCGTACCGCGCCGGAATATCCTTGCGAAAATAACAGTACAGCACCAGCAGGCTTGCCGTGATGGAAACCAGGTCGACGGGCGCCATGACGGCCGCATAGCGATTGAAGCCTATGTCGAAGTAGTCCGCCGAAACGATGTTGACCAGATTCGAGACGACCAGCGGCAGGCTGGCGGCGTCGGCGATGAAGCCTGCTGCCATCACGAACGCCAAAGTCGCCGGCGGGCCGAATCCCAACGCGAGCAGCATGGCCATCACGATAGGCGTTAGGATCAGGACGGCGCCATCGTTGTTGAACAGCGCCGCAACGCTGGCGCCCAACAAGATGATAGAGGCAAACAGTGCCCGGCCCCGTCCGCCGCCCCAGCGCGCGACATGCAACGCAGCCCATTCAAAGAAGCCGGCGGCATCCAGCAAAAGGCTGATGATGATCACCGCCAGGAACGTGGCGGTGGCGTTCCAGACAATACCCCATACCACCAGGACATCCGGCCAGTGCACGATGCCGCCTAGCAAGGCCGCAGCCGCACCCAGGCTTGCGCTCCACCCTATGCCCAGACTTTTGGGCTGCCAAATCACCAGGGCCAAAGTCAAGACGAAGATAACGGCCGCGGCGATCATGGTGGAGGGTCTATGTGGGATACCAGAAGAGCGAGCATCATAAATGAAAATCAACCGCGGCACCTCATGCCATACTATGTTCGTTCTTGCACGATGGCCAATGGAGGAGCCAAGTGATATGGAATTGCCTGATCATCGAGGATGATCGCGAGAATGCCCACTATATTGCTGACGGGTTCAGAGAGCTCGGGCATTGGCCCGTGGTCTGCTATGACGGCGCCGAAGGCCTGCAGCGCGCTTCATCCGAACCGTGGGATCTGATCGTCCTGGATCGCATGTTGCCGAATCAGGTCGACGGCCTGTCCATACTGACCACCTTGCGTAGCCTGGGAATCAAGACGCCTGTCATCGTGCTCAGCGCGCTGACCGCTTTGGACGAACGCGTGCGCGGCCTGAAGGCGGGCGGGGACGACTACCTGACCAAGCCCTTTGCGTTGATAGAGCTGGTGACACGTGCAGAGGCGCTGATACGCCGGTCCAGGCATGGCGACACCCAGCGGCTGCTCGAATACGCGGACCTGCGCCTGGATCTGACCATACCCCGGCTGACGCGCGGCGGGAAAGTCATCAACCTGCAGCCGCGCGAATCACGCCTGCTGGCCTACATGATGATGCATCCGGACCAGGTCCTGACGCGCGCCATGCTGCTCGGTGCAGTATGGGGCTACCAGTTCGATCCGCAAACCAATGTGATCGATGCCACCATAAGCCGCCTGAGGCAGAAGGTGGATGGCGAACATGCCCCGCCGTTCCTCATACACACAGTACGGGGCGTGGGCTACCGATTGTCGCGTGATGGTGGCGATGGGGCAAGCGGCGCATGAGCTTCAAGGCATCCGCACCCGGTGCCGGCCGACCGCCCCGGAAAGGCCCGGCAGCGCTGATCACTGCATGGCGCCGGCTATGGGGATCGGTGGCCTTCCGCCTGACGCTGAACTACAGCCTGTTGGCGGTATGCACCACGATCTTCCTGCTGATCTTTGCCTACGGGAAAATCGTCGATGTATTGCAAGTGCAATTTCAGCGCCAGGTCACGCTGACTTTGCATCGCCTGGTCCTGCACTATCAGGAACGGGGCAGCCCCTCGTTGCAGCAAGAGATACAGCAACTCTTGTCCGACCAGACCGACATTGACACCGAGATGTATCTATTGCTCGATGGCAAGGGCATAAAGCGGGCGGGCAATCTGAACCCCTTTGCCGCCGCGGGTCTCATTCGCGATCCGCCGGCGCCTGTTCAAGCCAATGTGCTGCGCGATGGCGTATCGGTTTCCGGCGTGCTGGTTGCGCAGAATCTCGAGGACGGCGACATTCTGGTGGTCGGACGCGACACCCAGGACCTGAAAGAGATCAAAAGACTTATTGGCAAAGCCGTGATCGCCGCCACGCTGGTCGCCCTGTCCCTGGTTTTGATCGGGACCTTCATTTTCAGGCGCGAACTGCGCCGCCGGGTCGAGGCCATACGGGATACGGCCATGCACGTCGGCACAGGTGAGCTGACGCGGCGGGTGCCGGCCGGCGCCGACGCGGACGAATTCGATCAATTGCGCTCCGACATCAACCAGATGCTGGACCGCATAGAAAACTTGATGAATGGCGTGCGCAATGTGTCGGACTCCATAGCCCATAACATGCGTACGCCATTGGCGCGCGTCCTGGGCAAACTGCATAGGGCGCAAAGCGGCGCCCGCGATGCCCAGGCCCTGGCCGAGGCCATAGATTCGGTCAGTACGGAGATAATGGATCTGATTTCCATGTCCGAGAAGCTGTTGCTGATCGCCGAGGCCGAATCAGGTGTGCGGCGCCAAGCCTTCCAGGCCGTGCGGCTGGACGCCATTGCACAAGATGTTGTCGAGCTGTACGAAGCGCTGGCGGACGAAAAAGGCGTCGTGCTGCGACAAGTATCTTCGGTCAGCGCCAACAACCACGGCAAGCCCTACGAAGGGGTATGGGTCGCCGGGGACGCGGATCTGCTGGCCGGCGTCATCAGCAATCTGGTTGATAACGCGCTGAAGTATGCGGGCCGCGGCGCGCATGCCACCATCAGTCTCAGGCAGGATGCCGGCCGCGCATACCTGGCCATCAAGGACGACGGTCCGGGCGTGGACGACGATGAACTGCGCTTGCTCGGGAATCGTTTCTACCGCGCTCACACCAGCATCGAGACCGGCTTGCCAGGCTCCGGGCTGGGGCTGGCTTCCGTGCGTGCCGTGGTGGCCCTACACCAGGGCCGCCTTGCCTTCAGGGACGCCTCCCCCGGCCTCGAGGTGGAAATAGACTTCCCTGCGGCCACCCCCCCGGATCATTACGGTTTGGTAATGAAACCGTAATGGCCAGGCGCGTCCGCAACGCGCTTCCCTCCTCTACTATCCCTAGTCCCGAAGCAACGCTGTTGCCCGGCGTCCTGTTCGGCTTTTGCGAGCATTGCATAAGCCGGCAGGCGCCGGCGATCCGCACACTGAGCGCGGCGAAGCATCAATATCAATGGCAAGAGAGACTACGTTTGCATGAACATAAGAAATAAACAGGACTTCTGGTCCGGTGTCATGTTTGTGGTTCTGGGCCTGGGGTTCGCCCTGGGCGCCACGAACTATTCAATGGGAACGGCAGCCCGCATGGGCCCCGGCTACTTTCCATTCTGGCTGGGGATCTGTATGGCGGCGCTAGGCGCCTTCGTATCAATCGGTGCGATGTCGCCCAAGGCCGAGAAAGTAAAGCTGGAAAAGATCGACTGGGGCATAACCGTGATATTGCTCGGCAGCGTCGCACTCAGCGGCCTGTTCCTGAATTACCTGGGCGTCTACATCAGCGTCTTTCTTCTGGTCTTTCTCAGCAGTTTCGCCAGCCATGTATTCAGCTGGAAAGTCGCTGCGGCGAATGGCCTGTTCCTGGTCGCGTTCGTGTGGCTGGCGTTCATCAAAGGCTTGGGCCTTATCTTCCCGCTGTGGCCCAGCTTTCTAGGCAATTGAAGGGTACTGAAAAATGGAATTGTTAGATCACTTGATGCTGGGCTTTTCAGTAGCCTTGACATTTGAAAATGTGGCGTACTGCCTACTGGGGTGCCTGCTCGGAACCTTGATCGGAGTGCTGCCCGGCATCGGCCCGGTTCCCACCATCGCCATGCTGCTGCCCATTACTTACGTGCTGCCTCCGGTGGCGGGACTGATCATGCTGGCCGGCATTTACTATGGCGCCCAGTACGGGGGCTCAACCACGGCTATCCTGGTCGCCCTCCCGGGTGAAACGTCGGCGGTGGTGACCGTGCTCGACGGCCACCAGATGGCGCGCAACGGGCGCGCCGGGGCCGCCCTGGCGATTGCCGCCCTGGGTTCGTTCTTCGCCGGCTGCGTGGCCACCGTGCTGCTGGCCGGTTTCGCGCCACCGTTGGCTGAAGTCGCCTTCAAGTTCGGCCCTGCCGAATACTTCTCGCTAATGGTGCTGGGCCTGATCGGCGCAGTGGTGCTGGCTTCGGGATCCCTGCCCAAAGCCATTTGCATGATCTTGCTCGGATTGTTGCTGGGCATGGTTGGCACGGACGTGAACTCCGGGGTGGCGCGCTACGACTTCGGCATTCCCGAACTGCAGGACGGCATCGACTTCGCCGTGGTGGCCATGGGCGTCTTCGGCTTTGCCGAGATCATGACCAACCTGGAACTGAAGGACCAGCGCGTCGAAATCACCGGCAAGGTCGGCACCCTTTATCCGAACAAGCAGGAATTCAAGGAAGCCTGGCCGGCGTGCGTACGCGGTACCGCCCTGGGTTCGGCGCTGGGCATTCTGCCCGGCGGCGGTGCGGTGTTGTCGTCGTTTGCATCCTACACACTGGAGAAGAAGCTTTCCCGCAACCCGGAACGCTTCGGCAAGGGCCATCCTGCCGGCCTCGCTGGGCCGGAATCGGCCAATAACGCCGCTGCGCAGACTTCTTTCATCCCGCTGCTGACCCTGGGCATACCCGGCAACGCGGTGACGGCCCTGATGATCGGCGCCATGACCATCCACAACATCCAGCCCGGCCCGCAAGTCATGACGAGCCACCCCGATCTGTTCTGGGGCCTGATCGTGTCCATGTGGATCGGCAACCTGATGCTGATCATCCTGAACCTGCCGTTGGTGGGCCTGTGGATCAAGTTGCTCAAAGTGCCCTATCGCATCCTGTTCCCGGCCATTCTGGTGTTCTGCACGATAGGCGTGTATTCGTTGAATTACAACGTCTTCGACATCTGGATGACCGCCGCGTTCGGCTTGGTCGGCTATATCTGGGCCAAACTGAAGTGTGAAGGCGCGCCATTGCTGCTGGGCTTGGTGCTCGGACCCATGATGGAAGAAAACTTCCGCCGGGCGTTGCTGCTGGCCCGCGGCGACTACACGACTTTCGTGACGCGCCCGCTGTCGGCATCCCTGCTGGTCGCTGCCCTCGCCTTGATCGTGCTTGTGGCCCTGCCGTCCATCAAGAAGAAACGCGAAGAAACCTTCGTCGAAGAAGGCTGACCCCCGCGTTGTTTTCCTGGCATCGCCGGCCCTTCGGCTTCGCAAACCTTATGCGGAGCCGAAGGGCCGAATCGTTTTCAATAGCTTCCGCCGCCATCTCCGCCATTGCCATTGCCGGTGTCGGTGGAGGTGCTTGAGGAGTTGCCGCCGCCATAACCCATGCCCGAACAACCGGCCAATGCAAGCATGACTGCGACCATGAAAGCCGTAACGAGTTTACCCAATGCCATGATGATTACTCCTGGGCGCGCGAATGCGCGCCGAGAATCAGGGCTTGGCAAGATGCCAGATGCCCCTGACGCCGTCGCCGGTCGTGTCACCCGGCTTGGCGTCTTTCGCAAAGCGGTATAAGGGTTTCCCTTTGTACGCCCATTGCTTCTTGCCATCGTGGGTAGTCACGAACGTCCAATCGCCGCTGGCGGTGTCCGTATCTCCCGCCAGTGCAGGAGGCCAGTTCTTGGCGCAATTTTCATCGCAGGCGCTTTTGCCTGGCGTCGTATCCTTGTCGAAGGTATAGAGCGTAGCGCCATTGCTATCGACGAAATGCCCGTTATTCGTTTTGGGTTGTGCCGCCAACACGGGGCCCGCAAGACTTGCGCCAACCAGCGCCATGATGAAAAGTCGAGATAGATGCATGGATCTGCTCCTTTAAAGGACGAGCCCCTTGCATTCCAAGGGCGACATGCCCTGTGAACTCCGGCCGCGGGCCCTGGACCTGAATGCATACGGACCGGATGGAACTGATGTTATATAACTATTTTTCCCTAGATGGTGAAAATTCCACACATGGATTAGTTCGGCCCCTTTTTTGTTACGCGTCTGCCGCAAAATGTAGTCCCGGCTGCAGCATGAAGCCCTCGCCGCAAACCCTTGTGCCTGCGCTCGAATTGGCCCAAACTAACTAGGGCCAGTTAACAGGCCTAGCCACCACAGGTTTATTTTCGGGAGTACTTCATGAATCAATACCGTATTGCGGTCATCGTCGGCAGCCTCAGGAAGGATTCATTCAACCGCAAGCTCGCAAAGGCGCTCATCAAGCTTGCGCCGCCGGAATTTTCCTTCGAATTCCCCGACATCGGCACGCTGCCTTTGTACAACCAGGACGATGACGCCAATCAGGCGGACAGCGTCAAGCGCCTGAAAGCGGATATCGCGGCGGTACAGGGTTTGATTTTCGTGACGCCGGAATACAACCGTTCCGTGCCCGGTGTCTTGAAGAACGCGATCGACCATGCATCACGGCCATATGGCCAGAACGCTTGGGCGGGCAAGCCCGCCGGGGTCATTGGCGCATCGATAGGCGCCATCGGCTCGGCGCTGGCGCAGCAGCATCTGCGCAATACCCTGGCTTATCTGGACGTCCCGACCATGGGCCAGCCCGAGGCCTTCATTCACGCCAAAGAAGGCTTGTTCGATGATGCCGGCGGTATCGCTGCAGGCAGCAAAGACTTCCTGCAGCGCTGGATGAACACCTATGTGGCGTGGGTAAAAAAGCACGCGCCACAGCAGTAAGCCGGCCCGAAACTTATCCTATGGCAATCAGCCGGGCCGCTTTTAAAAGGTAGCTGCCTGGCAAGTCGGCTTACTTGGATGCCGACTTGGCAAGACGCCCGGGCGGCG
>JAEWEH010000131.1 GCA_023389535.1 Pseudomonadota bacterium | reverse complement strand
AGCGGCCTGCAGACCGCCTTGGGCGGCGAATGCAGGATAAACCGCACGTGCGTTGGCACCCGTACCAAAGCCCGCCTGCTTGCCGCCCGCAGCCTGCATATACGCCAGACCGATGGCCGACACCATCCGGTCTTCGTCCAGATCCAGGATGACTGCGGCTGCGATGGCTGCGGCAACATAGCCAAACAGCTGGGTCAGGAACCAGTCCGCGCCGGCGCCCTGCCCCTTTGGCGACCATGCCAGCCCCAGCCGGCATAGCAATTCGGTGGACAGCGCGACGGCTTCGATCATGGCTTCATCGGCGGCTATGCCCGACTTGCCGGTCAGCTGCAATGCCGCCATCGCTGCCGGCAATGCAATGGGTCCGGGATGCAGACGGCCCTGATCGTGGATGTCGTCGTAATCCAGGATATGAATCAGCGACGCGTTGATGAACGCGGCCGATGCAGGCGCCGCCGTGCCGCCACCCAGCAACGAGCACGCGCCCGGCCCAGACAGGGCAAGTTGGGCGTCGACTATCCAGCCGGCAATTTCACTGGAGCGCGCGCCAATGCCTATGCCAATAGCGTCCGCAATATGCAGCCGGGTGTTGTGCCTGACTTCCTCTGGCAAGCCTTGGGCGCGCAGGCGCCGTATCGCCCGGATCAGTTCAACGCTTAGCGGAGCCGAGGCATCGGGCGCGGCCGGATAGTCTGATAGCGGATTCGTACTCATCAATTCAACCTTGCTAGAATGTGAAGCGGCTGTCGTTACAGTGTGCCTGCCTCTTGGGGCGGCGAAATTCCAGTGTAGGCCCTGGCGCCTGGATAGTGGCATGGCACGCTCGAATAACCCATTAGAAAAAACTGAAAGGAGAACCATGGACAAGCTTTGGGGCATGGAGGTGTTCCTGCGGGTCGTGGAATGCGGCAGCCTGTCACGCGCCGCCGAATCCCTTGATCTTGCAAACGCCACAGTGACCACAACCTTGCGCAACCTGGAGCAGCATCTGGGCGTCACTTTGATTCAACGCAATACCAGGCACTTGCATTTGACGGAAGAAGGCAGCCTGTTCCTGCCCCGCTGCCGCGACATTCTGCATGCGGTCGCCCAAGCCGAATCGGACGTCCGAATCACTGCCAATGAGATTTCCGGGCCGCTGCGCATCGAGGCGCCGTTTGCGATCGGTCAGCACCTGATTTGCCCGGCCGTGGTGGACTTCACCAAACTTCATCCCGAACTCAAGGTGTCCATTACCCTGACCAATCAGCCCCAAAGGCTCATTGAACGCGGCACTGACGTCGCCATCCGCATGGACAGCATCGAAGACGCCGACCTCGTCGGCCGCCCGGTGTACGAAGCGAAGCATGTCGTCTGCGCCGCACCGGCGGTCGTGCAAGCCATGTCACCGGCACACCCGTCGGAAATCGATCCGCGGCGCTGCCTGGGCCTGTTCGAAGAAGGCCAAACACGGCCCATTGCGTGGCGACTCAAAAAAGGCGACGAAGAGATCGTCCTACGGCCCGAAGGCGCGCTGAATTTCAACAATACCCAGGCCCTGATACAAGCGGCGCGCCGCGAAGCCGGCCTGATTTACGTGCTGGACATTTTTGTGGCGGATCTGATCGAACAGGGCGAACTGGTCGAACTTTTTCCCGATTGGGACACCAAGATACGTACCTTCCATGCCGTCACCGTGAAATCTCGCTTTGTTTCGCCCAAAGTCCGCGCATTCATCGACTATATGCTGGACGCTTTCGACGCCAAGCGGCGTCCGGGCGTCAATACATTGATCGAAGTCCATCAAGGCCGTAAAACGAAAAAACCTCGCTGACCCGATCGGGTTCCGGCCGCTTGTGATAATAGCCCTTTGCGCAAGGCTTGATGCCGCAGATATGCCGCAGGTCGTACATCGCCTCGGCCTGTTTGATCCAGGCAGCAAGGGAATCCAGCACCGGAACGCCGTCGACTTCAGTGATTCCATTGCGGCTCAGTACTACGTTCATGGGGGCCTCGCCGGGGATGATGACTTCGGTCCCTTTCGCGATCAGCTTCCTGGCTGCCGCCTGGAAGCGCTGGATGAAATCCGTGGGGTCATCAAAGGCCTTCAAGACGTCGGTGAATGCAAAGCCCGCGGGCTCGGCGCCGACAAAGCGCGATGCCAGTCCATGGCCTTTTGCGTTTTCTGCGATCAGTTCATTCATATCGTCTATGAAAACCAGCACGCCGAATTTCCGGCCCAGCATGCATGCGGTCAGCATGGCTGATTCACCATAGGAAACCACAGGAATATCCACGAGGCTGCGGATTTCACGCAGGCCCGGCTCGGGCAATGTACTGATGGCGTACACGTCATAGCCACGCCGCTCGGCTTCAGTGGCGGCCAGCATGAATTGCATGCCGTGCATGTATTGCATCGCCGCGTGCCGAATGTCGCTGCCGGGGTAATTTGAACGATAGGTGCCCGGCGCCATACCGTGCAGATCTATTTCGGTTCCTGGCCGCGCCACACGTGCAAAGTGTTCCTTCAGGGCTGCATGGTAGGGGCCAAGGTCGTTCAGGACAGTAAAGCTCTGGTGCCAGATTTTCATATTGACAGTAAAGACAGTTGAAAAGGTTAAGGCTCGATGGCCGTAACCGCATTCTGCATGCACTACGGGTTTGGAGACACAGAGTAATTTCGAACATGCTTTTCAGTTATCCCGAATGGTTCGGGGGATGAGCTATGGAATCGCCGCCCACCGGTGACTTTCACCTTTCATAAATAGGCTTTTCAAGACACCCGCGTTGTTCTGCGCGAGCGCAAGCAATACAAATACAGCACTTATTCATGAGGAGATTAAAAATGAGACATTCCCGGTTGATCGCCGCCTTGGGCCTGGTCGCCTGCATAGGCACAGGCGGCGCCCAGGCCGCGGCGGACGCGGCCAATTTCCCCGAGCGGCCGATACGAGTCATCGTACCGTTCTCGGCGGGCGGAAGCACCGATATCCTGGCGCGCATGACCGCAGACACACTCTCTGCACGGCTCAAGCAGCCGGTAGTGGTGGAGAATCGCCCCGGCGCCAGCGGAAACATAGGCATGGGCGCCGTCGCCAAGGCCGCGCCGGACGGCTATACCCTGCTCTTCACGAGCACCAACCTTACGCTGAACCCCTTCGTCATTGACTCGGTACCCTACGATCCGATCAAGGATTTCTCCGGCGTCACGATGGTTGCCTTTGCCCCGCTGCTACTGTTTGTCCGGCCGGATTTCCAAGGCAACACCCTGGACAAGCTCGTTGCCTATGGCAAATCGCATCCCGGCGAACTGAACTTTTCCAGCAGCGGCGCGGGCGGCGCTCCCCATCTTGCGGGGGAAATGCTGAAGCGCCGCGCGGGGATCGACATGACCCACGTGCCCTATGCGGGCGCCGCCCCGGCGATTACCGACATTGTCGCTGGCCAGGTCCAAATGACCTTCACCACCTATGTATCGGCGCGCTCCATGCTGGAAGGCGGGCGGCTGAAGGCGCTTGCGGTTGCCAGCAAACAGCGCCTTCCGGTGCTGCCGGACGCGGCGACATTCGAAGAGCTGGGCATGAAAGATTTCGAATTCG